>VEQB01000098.1 GCA_018883485.1 Bacteroidota bacterium | reverse complement strand
TTTTATATAGACCAATTGTATTTGTTTATAACGCATAAGGTTTTGTTTAATCTAATTGGTAAGCCAGCTGCTTGGATAGACAAGCATATTATTGAAGGCTTTTATTTGCTTATGGCAAGTTTAACACAAAGTAGTTCTTTAGCCATTAAGGGTTTTCAATCGGGGAGTTTGCAGAGTTATGCGCTCTATTTTTTAGGAGGTGTTTTGGGTTTAAGTATTTTATTATTTTATGCTTTAATGTAAATCATTTATGAACCTATTACTACTACTCATATTTCCACTTGTAACTGCCTTATTTGTGCTAAGTGCCAAAGACTATAAACAATCTAGAAGCATTGCACTTGTAGGCTCAGGCATACAACTGCTGGCCACTTTTTACTTGTTGGTGCAATACTTAATTGCTAAAGAAACACTTGCAAGCAACTTTATATTCTTTGAACAAAATTTTACTTGGTTTCCTTCACTTGGAATAAATTTTCACATAGGCATTGATGGTATTTCGTTGGCCATGATTTTACTTACTTCTCTCGTAGTAATGGCAGGAATACTGGTTTCTTTTACCATGGAACACTTGCACAAAGAGTTTTATTTCTTGTTGTTGCTGCTTAGTTTGGGTGCCTATGGTTTCTTTATTTCTTTAGACCTATTTACTTTATTTTTCTTTTTAGAGGTGGCTGTTATTCCTAAGTTTTTACTCATAGGCATCTGGGGAAGTGGTGCAAAAGAAAAAAGTGCAATGAAGTTAGCCCTAATGTTAATGGGTGGTTCGGCTTTTATTGCCATAGGATTATTTGGCTTATATTACTTTTCTAGTCAGGCTGGCGCAAGAACCTTTGACATGTTACAAATGGCGCAATATCCAATATCTGTGTCGGCACAGCTTTTCTTTTTTCCTTTCTTATTTGTGGGCTTTGGTGTGTTTACGGCTTTGTTTCCGTTTCATACTTGGGTACCCGACGGACATTCATCTGCGCCCACTGCAGCCTCTATGTTTTTAGCTGGTATCTCTATGAAGTTAGGAGGTTATGGGTGTTTGCGCGTTGCTACTTATTTAATGCCAGATGCGGCAGCTTATTATGCACCAATCATTATTGCATTAGCTACCATAGCCATTATTTATGGTGCCTTTGCTACCTTAATGCAAACAGATTTAAAGTATATCAATGCCTATTCATCTATAAGTCATTGTGGTTTTGTAATATTAGGAATAGGCATGTTAAATGAAACTGCTATAGTTGGTGCGGTTATGCAAATGGTATCGCATGGGTTAATGACGGCCTTATTTTTTGCTGCCATAGGTATGATGTACCAGCGCACGCATACCCGCTTGGTAGCCCAGTTGGGAGGCTTGTTAAAAGTAATGCCGTTTATCTCTGCCTTGTTTATAATTGCCGGTTTGTGTTCTTTGGGTTTGCCTGGTTTTAGTGGCTTTGTTTCAGAAATGACCATCTTTGTTGGGGCTTGGCAAAACCCAAATGTTTGGTATAGATTGGCTACTATACTTGCTTGTGCTTCTATTGTGGTAACGGCAGTTTATATTTTAAGAGCAGCGGGCAGCAGTGTAATGGGTGAAATAAAAAACCAGCACTTTTTAAACATCACTGATGCGCGTTGGAATGAAAAGTTTGCCGCTATTCTTTTGCTTTCTGCAATTGTAATTATTGGTGTAGCGCCATTTTTAGTAACAGATATTCTCTCGCCAAGCGCAAGCATTTTAATGGAGAAAATTCTTAACCATAAATCACTATGATTGGATTAGAAAGTATTTTAGCCTTTAAGCATGAGCTTATCATAAGTTTTAGTATTTTTATGCTGCTATTTATTTTTGTTGGCAGCAATGGCGTAAAACCTAGCACTCTTGTTCATTTAGTAAATACGCTACTACTGGGCAGTTCTCTTTTTTTTCTGTTTGAACCAACTGATGCGCTACTATTTAATGATATGTTTCAGAGTAATGCCCTTATTCAATTGCAAAAATCGATTTTAAGTTTTGGCTTATTATTAATTTCTGCCTTATCTTTTGATTGGCTCAAGCAGCATAGAAATTTACTTGAGTTTTATCTCTTATTGCTTTCTTCTTTATTAGGAATGTTCTTTATGTTATCTAGTGCCAATTTACTTTTCTTTTATTTAGGTTTAGAATTGGCAACTATACCCTTAGCGGCTGCGGCTAATTTTCAACTAGATAAAAGAAAATCTGCTGAAGCTGCCATTAAGTTAATTCTTTCTTCGGCCTTTTCTAGTGCTATTTTATTATTGGGTGTCTCTTTTATTTATGGTCTTTGTGGGAGTTTACATTATGCTGCTATTGCTCAAAATTTAGAAGTAAATATACTTAGCCAATTTGCTTTTGTATTGCTCTTTTCTGGTTTTGCATTTAAGATGAGCGTGGTGCCTTTTCACTTATGGACAGCCGATGTATATGAAGGCTCGCCTGTTGCTGTTACAGCATTTTTATCTGTAGTGTCTAAGTCTGCCATTGCCTTTGTGTTCATTCAAGTTTTGTACAAGGTGTTTCATAATTTAGAAGCTACCTATGTTTTAAGTTTGGCAGTTGTATCTGTTCTCACTGTTTTAATTGGCAATTTATTTGCCATGCGCCAAGAAAATATCAAACGTTTTTTAGCTTTTTCTTCTATTGCTCAGGTGGGATATATTCTATTTGCTCTTATAGGTTCTGCAACACTTTCGCAAACAGCAGTTATTTATTTTATGTTGGTTTATCTTGTATCTAATTTAGCTGCATTTGGCGTGGTAGGTGTTATTAGTGATTATACGGGTAAAGAAAACATTAGCGATTACAAAGGCTTTTACCAGGAGAATAAATTCTTAAGCTGGACCTTAGCCATTGCACTTTTTTCTTTGGCAGGAGTGCCGCCAACAGCAGGATTTTTTGGAAAGTTTTTTCTATTATTGGCTGCAGCCTCTAAAGGTTATTATCTCTTAATTTCCTTTGCCGCATTAAACATGGTTGTTTCTTTTTATTATTATTTGCGGGTAGTTAAAAATATTTTTATGGAGAAAAATGAAACTCCAATCCTTGCAATTAGTTTAGCGCCTATTACCAAGATTGCTTTAATTATATGTTTAGCTGGCATATTATTTATTGGCCTATATGGACCTATTTACGAATACATAGCAAGCTATACTAACCTTTTATAATACGATACCATTATGGCATTAAATCAAAATCATACTGTTGAAGATTTAGGTGGAACACCCTGTTCAATTGTAGAGAAAGGCATCTCAGAAGAGAGAGCTAAGTTTTTAACAGCCTTGCTCAATGGAAATGGATACACAGTGGTGTGTGCGCCTGCAACCACACCAGAGCTTTACACTTTAGGCGTAACAGATTTAATGTTTAATCCAACCAATGCCATCTATGGAAGAATTTTACGCACCCATAAAGGCGATATTGTTAGTGCCGCTTATTGGTTGCAAAAAGAACAAGAAAGTGATGTAGAGATTCCCTATTTTTTGAAGCGCACGAACTCTTAAATTTGTTTTTATTGTTTAACTATTTTTCTCACCACACTTTCTTCACCGTTAGATACAACTACTAAATAAATCCCTATTGGTAATTCACTCAAAGGAATTTGTAAATTATTACTCTTGTTAAATTGCGTTTCTATTAATGTTTGGCCCATCATATTTACCAAACTTACCTTGGCATTTTCTAAATTGGTTCCACTTACCACAATAAAATCTTTTGCTGGATTAGGATAAACCAAAACAGTATTGTCTAGGCTAAGGTCCTCTTTCCCTAAAGCCCAATTGGTAGTAAAATAGTATTCAAAACCGCCTCCAAAATCTGGTTGAAAGGTTTTAAGAATTTGATTATTGGCTCTTTTTAATCTTATAAAACCGGTACCTTGGGCAGAATTAGCCCACCATTGTACGCCATCGTGACCACTATCTGTTACTACTAATTTATAGCAGCCTCCTAAGTTGTAGGCTTTAGTAAAAGTAGTATTTGCTTCCGTAAAGTCTTTCGAGTCAATCAAATTATCCCAAGCATCATAGAGCTTATAACCATTTTCTGTAGCTCTGTTGTTGGTTCTAAATTCTAAGGTAAAAACAGATGGAATTATTTCAGGTCTTACAAAACCTGTGCTATAGGTATTATTTAAAGCATAATCATCGGCTTTGTTATTGGTTTGCACTAAGCTTACATAAAAGCGATTTCCAGTTGTTTGCATACCACTGTTGTATAATGCCTGAATAGGTAAAGTAATTGTATCTGTTTGTAAAGAGACTAAATTTCCATACCAAGTAAAGCTTTGTTTTTCTGCATTGTTAATCCAATAGCTAAATTGGATGTTTTGAATAGTTTGTTTACCAGAATTCTGCACTACCACTTTCGGCTGCGAGCAATAAGGATTCCTGCGGGCGTATACTACATTATCTGTTGGATGTACAACCTCTATTATTCTGGCATCTAGGTTATGGTTTAAATTGCCATAACTTACCAATTGATGCGCAACTATGTAATTGTATGAGCCGCTTGCATTAGGTGGATTAGATGCATCGTAATCTATGCTAATAGAATCGCCGGCTTTAACTACGTCTGTAATATCCCATTCTTTTACTAGTGAGCTTTCCCCTGGGCACCAACCTTGCCTATCATACACCCAAGTTCCTCCTTGAGGAAAGATTGGGTTGAAGGCACATTCTTTAGAGATAACCCAGTTTGTTTTTTTAGCATTGTTATTAAAGTTTAAGTAATGCTCTACTTGGCCACCGTTGGCTTCAAATTCACCTTCTGCACCGTGGCCTGTTATAATAGACCTAAACTTAAAAGAAGTTGCAATGCTTGGGGCTAAAGCTTTAACCATAGGGAATCTTGCGCCGCTATTTATTTGTGTTAAAGGAGCATTACCTCCTCTTGGTGCGCCCTGGTACACTTGGTTAAAATCTATTACATTTCTAACAGGCGTACCTACAATGAACCAAAATTCAACATCGTTTTGTTCTTGGTTTTGGCCGCCTAGGGTCATTAAAATACGCTTTTTATCTTTCAAAATTGGTGCAAAATCGGTAACGTCAAAGTACCATGTTCTACCACTCATGCCTAGGTTCAAACCAATACCATAAGGGGTAACAAACGACATAATCTCGTTAAACCATGGGAACCTTCTGTAATAAGTTAAATTGCTTATGGTATAACTTCCTTCGGCTACATTTGCAATAGAATCTATTGGTGTTTTTGAACCACTATTTCCATTATAAACATAACTCGGTGAGGCCCAAAAAAGACTATCTGTGGTGCTTACCAAATTAACAATATCATTTGCCATTGGTGTAACTCCTGCCTTAGAGGTAATGCTGTAATTCTGAATAATATTAGAGTTTCTTTGAACCGAATCGTTGCTAATTGCAGTTTGAGGAGTAGTATTATAGATACCCCTTGTAAAGCGAATACTTGGGCGAATATCAAGTCCATAAAAGTTTCTTATTAAGTTTTCTCCGCGCTCAAAGCTCCAATTTAGGTTTGAACCTAAGCTGCTTTTCTGGCTATTAAATTCGATAATGTTTTTACCGCTACTTTCACTCATTGGGTAATAGGAAACAAGGTTAGATGCAAATGGAATAAGGGTTTCTATCGCTTGGTTCATTACAGCTACTATGAAAGAATCTGGTAATTCTTTATTCCAGATGGCTAATTTATTTACCTTTCCTTTAAAGTTATTGTTAAGGTTATTGTCTTTACCTAGCACCAAGCGCATTATCTTAATGGCTTTTGTTTTGGCGGTGCCAGACAACCATAATTTTCCATTCAAATAAATGTTCATAGTTCCTGAACTTGCATTTTTAGTAAATACCCAATGGTTCCATTGCCCGCCTTGCTCTTGGGGTGTGGCAATCTTATTTATTCTATCATAGCCTCCTGCTGCAAAGCCACAATCAAAATAAATATTATTGCTACTATGAGGTAAGTGAATATTTAATTGTCTGTTATTAATATTGTTATCTGTGCCATACAAGATGCTATTGGATTGAGGCATTTTAGAAGCATCACCGAAGGCCCAAAAAGCAATAGTTATTTCGTTGTTAATGGTATAAAACAAATTCGTATCAATCATTACATGGCCATTATTACTTAAGTCTACTGCATAATTATTATTGGTGTAAATACCCATAATGCTAGATTCCGACCTTGCCTCTAAAATAATAGCATTATTTCCTTTAACACTGTTTGTAAAAGAGAACTCTACTAGTATATTGTCACTGCCATTCCAATTAAAGGGAGTATTGAACAGTATTCTGTTTTCTTCTGAAACAAAAGGGTAGTCGCCAAAATAAACCTCTGTAAAGCCGGCAGTATCTGCCATTCCGGGCATCAATTGGTTAGCATTAGTATGTTTAATGCGTACTTTAAAGAAGCTAGCTTTTCCTCCTTCATTTTTAACTTTAAGTAATATGCTATGCAAAAGCCCAGCACTTAAGCCACTATTTGTTAATTCTGAGGCTAAATATAGAAATTGAGATTTACCCGAATTTTGGTTGGTGTTTAAGCCATTTGTTAAACTTGCGGTTCCTGCATTAATAGCAAATTGAGAGTCTACACTTATAGAATCTAATTTTAATTTCTGGTAACTGTAGCGATAATAGTCGTACACCGGTTTTGATGTGTAGGGAAACACACTGCCTGAGAAGTTAGAAATAACATAATTGGCCTGCGTATTTAACACCAATTCTATCTTACTAGAATCGGCTATGTAGGTATTGCAAGAGTAATCCCATTCGCCGCAGCCTAAATTTCTGTTATCCCCTGTAGAAACCAATCCGTTTTTACAACGCATATTGTACTTGAGAATAATTTTCTCATAGGTTAAATTGTTGTTGGGAAAAACAGCAAGTGTATCTCTGTTATTACTTCCATAATGGAAGGTTTTTACCTTGATGGTATCTCCAACATTTTGAGCATCAGAAGATATACCAATCGAGAAGAGAAGAATAAATAGTAATAATTTTTTCAAAATCTAAATTTTTAAAGTGCCAAATATAACAGAAATGTAGAAACAACTTCACTTAAGAACTTAGCTGTTTTGTCACAATTTATGTCCAAATAATACACACAAAACAATTAATGAATGGTTATGATATTTAATAAATTAAGAAGTCTGAAATATTGAAAAGCTTTAGATTTGGGGGGATTAGCTAAAAGCAATGAAAAAAATCCTCCTCTTGTCACTATTAAACTTAGTGTTTCTCAATGTATTTTCTCAAAAACTCAATTGGGTTCAAACCTATGGAGGAAAAGGATATGATTATGGTAAAAACATCCTAATAGATCCATTTGGAAATAGTATTGTGATGGGAGTTTATGATGATACCTGTTATTTTAGTTCTACACATTTTCTTGTTTCAAAAGGTTACAAAGATGTTTTTATAAGTAAAGTTTCTCCAAGTGGGCAATTACTCTGGATCTATGATTTTGGAAACAACCTGAATAATGCTGCTGAATCCTTTACCAGTGACCAGGATGGGAATATATATGTATCTGGCAATTTTGAAGGTCTGATTGATTTTAATCCAGGATCTGGCTTGGATACATTAAGTTCATGGATACAGAGTACAGGTTTTGTATTAAAAATAAATGCCAATGGAAATTTCGAATGGGTAAAAAGAATTGGTGGTTATTATGAAAATAATTTGGGACCCAATGGAGCCATTGCAGAGGCAAACTTGATTAAATACGACCATCAAGGTGCGCTTATTATTGGAGGAAGATTTGAGGGAGTTTTGGATTTTAATTTTAGCAATAATAAAGACAGCATCATTC
>VEQB01000510.1 GCA_018883485.1 Bacteroidota bacterium | reverse complement strand
CTATAAGAATACATAAGGCAACCCTCTTTTGATGCTGTAGAGCCCGAAATGACAGCATTAATTAACTTTGCAGAATACGAGTCTATATAGTTTCCATTATTAAACTTTGTCCAAGAGCAACTATCACTTAATAAAACAGGGTAAATTTCCCTTTCTGCAACTAGTTCTCCATTGAGTGAAAATTTCTGAACCAAAATTCTATTTTGATCTAAATCAATTCTATCTAACCCATTTTGAATATGGTAATAAAAATTTACGATACCAATTAAATAATAATGCTGATCAATTCTTATAAAATCGTTAGAATAATTACTAGGAAAGTATCTTTTAAGCACGGGAGAAGCTGTCTTGGTGATTTCAAGGGAGTCGTTTAACCACACAATACCTTCTGTAAAACTATTTGACAAATACCCCTCGTCAGTTTTAGTAATAGCAAGGCTAGACTTATTCAATAAATAGTTGTTTAAATTATTAATATTAACAGGAGTTGACTTTAGTGAAATTACTTTTCCCGAATTTGAAGCAATAAAAAAAATATGGTTACAGGGCAAGCCATAGCTACTTAGAATTATGGGCTCATTTCCAATTTCTTTGACTGAACATAGTGAAGTGCTCCCATAGTAAACGTTTGATGCCGGGTTAAAATGCAAATTCACCTTTGCCGTATAAGCTCTTGAGGGAATATTTTTCCAGTTTAATTCAATTTTACGTAGAGAAACATCTATAATTTCATAGAAACGATTTAGTAGGGCAATAACTAAAAATGCAGAAGAATCAATTCGAGAAAACGCCATTCCTGCCAAAACTAAGGTATCAGGCGAATGGCTGGCCATTCCTGTAAATATGCCGCGCTCTAGCCCATAATCTGATAATGGGATGATTGCCATCTGTTCTTTAACCCCATTCGAAGAAAGTATTACAATACTAGGCTCGCTTATGCCAGTAACTTTATCTAAAACCGTACTTGAAATTATGAATTTGTTGTTAAACTCTATAGAATTCCATCCTATAGATGCCGTGCTATCAAAATGTTGCCAACTTTGTGCGAAGGAAATGCTAGATACCAGCAGTCCTAAATAAATAACAGCGGCTAATTTTAGTTTATAATATACTTGCACCTGCTTGCCTTGTTTTTGCTCTTACAGTTTTAAATGAATAAAGGTGACGAATTGGGTCTTCTACATAAAATGGCTCTGCATAAGAAACATGAATACTATGAAACATGTTTACAAGTGTGGTTGGCCTAAGTGCATCCCAAATATGTAATGACTTGTTGATATAATAATTCATACCTGCCGAATTAATACAGCTTTTATGACCGTAAGTTACTGGGTCAAATAAAATAAAGCATGCAACTTGATTTGGATCTGCAGCATAAATAGGAGCTTTAAAAGGTTCGCCTTGCTTTCCGCCGCAATTAAGGTGATTTACTGATGATAAAATACCACTTGGCCAATCTAATTTCGACAGATTAATAAAGTCTGTATAATCAAAAACTTTTTGTCCTCCTTCATCCACAAATTCCCAGTTATCATAATAAACTACATAACCAAAGGGTGCTGCCAAAGCTATTTCTCTAACCCTATAGGTAGTAACATCTCTTAGGTATTGACTAATTTTGTCTTGCAGAACTTTTGGTGCATATGGCTTTGACAACTCACAGTTTACATATCCGTAAAACTCATATTCATCAAATCTCCATAGATGATTGCCTGTTACACTTGGCGGCTCTGGTTGAGATAGAAAATTAAAACTTGCATCTATTTCACCAATATCACACACAAGTTTAAAATCTCCATTAATTC
>VEQB01000509.1 GCA_018883485.1 Bacteroidota bacterium | reverse complement strand
CCACTAGCATACCCTCCAAAAAACGAATAAGCCCTCCCAAAATCATCTAAACTAGCTATCGCCTTAAATTCCTCCACCGCCAATAAAGTATATTTCCTAGCCTCCTTAAAATTCTTCTGCCTGTAAAAAATAAACGCAATGGCATTTAAACTCTGACCTTTATTTAATCTATAACGTGCTGAAAAGTGTAAAGCCTCAAATGCATATAATTGGGCATCTTTAAAATTTAAGGTCTGAACCAATATCTCAGACAATCCAGTGCATGCACTCACATAATTAAGCCGCAAAGGCTTCGCCACCTCCTTGCCCTCCACAGCCTTATAGCCCGCAATAGCCTGCTTCAAATACCTAATACCCTCCTCCCTATTTCCCATATCACGGTAAACATAAGCCATGGCAATATCGCTCATCATAATCCCCTTAAAATAAACTTTCGCCTTAGCCAATTCATTGGCCTGCCTTGCATAAAATATGCTCTGCGGATAGTCCATTTTAACCAACCTGTATTTATTTGAAAGTAGAATCAAATTATTCACCTTTAAGGTGTCATTTTTCATTGTTTCAGTAACCCGCGATAAGCTATCCAAGTTGGGTAATGCAGCCAAAACTTTTGGAACAGAGTAAAACATGCAAATAATAAACAACCAAAAAATTTTCCTATTCATGCTTTAATTTCAGCAATACATGTTCCTTCATTCTTCTGCTAATTGGAATTTGCAGCTCTTTTATAAACAAAAACTTGCTATTATAACTTTCTACCAAATCCAAATTTACCAAGTATTTTTTGTGACATTTAACAAAATGATAACCATCCAATTGAATGCTTAATTGAGACAGCGAATTTCTAATCACAAACCTCCTCAACTTAGTCTGCACCTCCACATACATTCTATCCGCCACAAAACAAATAATTTCCTCAATAGCAATTCTATGAACCACCCCATTTTGTTTTATATGAAAATAACCCACTAATTTTTCGGCCTGCTCAACCACCTCATCTCCCTCTATCAATTCCCTTTCCTGCTCACTCCTTTTTTGAAGCGCAATTTGAATCAAGGCAAATAACATTTTCTCAGAAAAAGGTTTTAGCAAATAGCCACTCGGATACGTATCTTTTACCTCATTAATTGTCTTAACATCTGCGTAGGCAGTGATATAAATAAACGGAATCCGAAGTTCTTTATACAAAAACAGCCCAAGCTCTGTGCCTAATCTTTCGGCATTAAGGTTAATATCCAACAACACCAAATCAAATTCGGTCTGAGCCAAAAACGCCAATGCCTCATCCAAATTTTCAGCTAAAACCACCCGCTTACACCCAAACATCTCCAACATCTCCCTAATATCCTCCGCAATCAAGAACTCATCCTCCACCACAAGAACTTTGGCTTGCCTAACTAATGCACTATCCACATTTGTATATTCCACGCCGGGAAATTTAAAAAATAAAAACAAAAAGCCCGAACTTTTGGCTCAGGCTTTTGAAAAATAGGATTGAAATGTGCTTTTGTATTTGAGACTTTTTTATTTAAAATTCTCTATCACCGCCTCACAAATATATTCCACCATCTCCCTTGTCATCTCCGTATGCATAGGTAAAGATAAAACGGTTTGAACCAATTGCTCTGATACTGGAAACCGCTCCACACCATCCCAATACTTGGCAAATGCCTTTTGCTTGTAAAGTTCAATAGGATAATATACCATGGTTGGAATTCCCTTTTCCGCAAGTGATTTGCGAAGTTGATCCCTTTTTGAGTGAAGAGTTATGAGTGAAGAATTAAGAGCAACCTCACTCTTCATTC
>VEQB01000508.1 GCA_018883485.1 Bacteroidota bacterium | reverse complement strand
CCATGGGACAACTCGACCGCAACATGAATGCAAAGCAATTGGCAGAAGTGCAAAAAGAGCTTGGCGAATTAGAGCGTTTGGAGAAAAACCCACCCAAAACAGATATGGTATATAGTGGCTCGCTCATCAAAACAAGCATGGGTTATTTGTATATTGCTGTAGGTTTAGGAAAACAAGAAATTGAAAAGCAAAATGTGGTATTGCTATCAAAAAATTCCCCTTTAGCAATGGCTCTTTTAGGTAAAAAAGCAAAGGAGCAAATAGTCTTTAATGGTAATAAAATTAGTATTGAGGAGATATTATAAACATTTGTTATGATTTGAATAATCCTTTTCTGGCAGCAAATAATTAACCTAAATTTCCTAGATAAGATTGAATCTTTTTTCAATTCTGGTTTCCTATTTTATATGAAGGATGGCACCAAAATAGAAGTTAGCAGAAGGCAAGCGGTTAAGTTTAAAGAGAAGATGAGTTTATAACTTATTGCAAGTACAAGGCTTTTTCTAATTGAGGATATATCTTAGAAGGAAATTGTGATAGGGCATTTTTGTAGGCATCTAATCCTGCCTTTTCTTTATTATTTTGAAAGCCCTGAACGCCTCTTAAGCTTTCGTGCATTAACTCTTCACTCGTTTTGGCGTCCTTTAAAATTATTTCCATATCTAAAGTGGCTTGTTGCATGTTTCCCCAAATAGCGCCTAAATCTTTGGTGCTTGCAATTATTTCTAGTTTATAGTCGGCTTGAACCAATGACGAAACAAAAGTACAACCATTTTCGCCTAGCTTCTTTTTAATTGCAGGTTCTATAACGGCATAACTTATGCTTTTACCTTGATTGAGTTCGCTACTTTCTATAAAAATGCGCAGGGGTTCAACCTTAATTCTTACCTGAGTGGTGGGTGTTTCTAGGCGCATTAAAATTGTTCTTAAGCTTAAGTTTAAACTATCAGAACGAATAAGCTTATCAAGATTGGGTTTAATGGTAATAATTTGGATGGGTTCTCTAGAAAATGTTCTGCTTACACCAAAAATAGCCTCACCTGCTGCATTGGTTTCTGTTATGTTACTGCCTTGCAATCTTATAGCTCCTGCATCGGCAATTAAGGGTACAAACTTTATAGGGGAGCGTACAGAGTCTTTATTTCTGTAGGAAACAAAAGTTTCAATAGATTTTTCGAAGGCCTTACCTGCACTTGCATTCATTTGAAGTGGGTTAGCTTGAAGGCTTAGTTGAAACAATTGGTCTTGCAATTGAGCAATAAGTTCATTTACAATATACACTTGTTTGCTATAGTATTCTACTTCTACAGCCTCATTAAGGTAATTTTGTAAATGTGCCAAGGCTTTAACTCGTAGTTTAAAAATGGCTATATAATCATCCCTACGGTTTAGCCTATCAGCTTTCTGCATTAATTCTAAGGCTTGTTGCGAAGCAATGTAAATTTGCTTTCGTTTTTGAGCTTCATATTCTGCTTTACTAAGTGTATAATAAATCCAGTACTCATCTTTATTTTCCCAGCTATCTTCCACTGTAAACCCTTGCAAAAATTCTTGCGCAACAAGGCGCGTGTCTGAAAAGAATTGCTGGTTAAAGTTGCTGTTATTTTGGTATTGCGATAGGATACTATTGGTAGAAACGTTGACCTTTATTTCGCCTACCATGTCTTGTAGGGCTTCTTTCTTGGCCACCTGCAAGTAATCGGCAGGGTTGCTAAATTTGCTAGCCCTGCCGATACCTACATAATTCATATTGTTCACGGGTCTTTGATCAACCCAATTTGGACGTTTATTGCTTTGTGAAGCTACTGCA
>VEQB01000507.1 GCA_018883485.1 Bacteroidota bacterium | reverse complement strand
CTATATGGATGAGAAACCAATGAATATTGGCCAGAAATTTCGTAAGAAAAAGCCGAATCAAATTGGGATAAATTTCCTCTCAACCCAACCTGATTAGTTTGCCAACTTTGGTTCGAAATTATGGGTAAATGCTGCAATCGATAAGGAATAGTCTTTTGATTTAAATAGGTACCATTATAAAATAAAGTATTATTGCGGTTCAACTTTAATTCTGCGACATAGGAAGTATAAAGAAAATCAATCTCACCTTGAATTTCATTTTCAATAGGATGAAATAAATAATCATTCGCATTTGCCAAACTGAAATTAAGCTTATGTGAAAAATTAGCTAAATGCTGAAATAAGGCTAATTTATGTCCTATTAAATTACTTTTGGTGATGGGTGTATTTAAACTTGTAATTCTATTTAAAATACTAGTATCTCTAAAATAATAATCAGAATAATAAAAGGTATAATCTAAGGTGAATTTTGTGGATGTAAAATTTAAAACGTGTGCAAAATGCAAACCAATCCTATCAATATTTGAAGGGTTTTTGTATAGAAATGGGCCTGGATCCCCAGTTTCATTGCCTTGAGTAAATAAGCCTTTGTAGGTAAGGCCCATTTTTTTCCTGCACGTAATGAAATGTATTATGCCATTACTATTAAACTCTCCGTAATATAAACCTGGGGTAGTTACAATTTCAACTCTGGAAATATCGTTGATAGGAATTAGCAAATAATTTAAGGGTATTTGGCCAGATAAATCCATATTTATCTTTGCACCGTCTACCATTACACTAAAATTTTGAACGTCGAAATTTCCCCCACCATTTAGTTCTAAAAACCACCTATCTCCATTTATTGTACTTCTGTTTCCTTGCGTAACTAATTGCAATATATCAGACAACCTAAGATACCCACTTTCTCTAATACTAGCAGAATCTATAATTTGAGAAGGAATAGCATGCTGTGACCAAATGCTTCCTGACATTAACATAAACAAAATCAAAAAAAGAGCTCTTATTGCATCCATCCTTGTAATTTGCTTGCATTACGAAAACTATAATACAAACCCGCTTCCAATGCTATCTGTTCAAATTGAGGATTATTAAAAACTTTTGTACCAGAAAATCCTAGATAGATACTAAACCGCTGTCCAATTTTCTTGTGCAGGTTCACTTCTGCATTTACAAAAAATTCAGATTCAAAATAGTATTCTTTTCTAGGCAAATTGAGGTAAAATCTAAAATAAACATTACCTAAGCCTGGGCCTAAAAGAAAATAAAAATTATGGGGTAATTTAATCTTCGCTAAATAATCAAAATTGAAGAACCAAGAATTATATGGTACATGCCATTGATTTGGTAAATTTTCTTGAAAATTTACCTGCATACTAAAATAACCTATAGTATAATTGGTATTTACTTTAACTCCATAAATCCCATTTGTGTTATACAAGGAACCCAGTTCCCCTAAAATTTTTGGATATCCAGTATTTAAACCAATACAAATCTCTGAGAAGTTTCTGCTGCTGGTTTGCGCCAAAACTTCTTGCGAGTTAAACGCAAGGTTTTTCAAAAAAAATAAAACATAAAATATTCGCCACACTCACAATAATAAAGAATTCTGAATTAATGCGATAAAAAAAGGCCGCTTATAGCGACCTATTTATTTAATTTCCAGAACCTAAGTTAGCGCCTATATTAAAGCGAACTAGGTTTTTAAAGGAAGTAATACGGTCGTCTAATTCTCTTTGACTTAAATCAATGATGCGCTCGGTTCCAAACCGTTCTACGCAGAAAGAAGCCATGGCTGAACCATAGATGA
>VEQB01000506.1 GCA_018883485.1 Bacteroidota bacterium | reverse complement strand
TTGCTCCACCAGTGGCTTTTAGCTCTTCTGCAATATCTGCTGGTAACATATTTAATAGCAAGTTCTGCGAGCGTTTTTGTTCCGCCTCCAGTTCTGCCTGTTTCGCCATTAGGCTGTCTAAGGCTTGCTGTTTTAGGTTTTCAAAAGTGTTTGTGATCAAAAAGAAAATTATTACCAAGCCACTAAAAGATAGTGCTAAAAAAGGTAGATTATACTTTTCTTTATCGTAGGTAAAAGGAAAAACATAACCATCATTTATCACCAAAAAATACGTAATTACCATAGCTACGCAGATGGCCAAAATTGCGTAGGCTATTCTACTATTCGTTAACAAAAGCACTATTGGAGCGCTAAGAGTTATCCATGGCGATACTGGAGACGTAAATAATCCTCCAGAATAATATACCAATACCACATTTATCCAAATAATATATATACCTAATAAAAATCCTAACACTTTAATGTTTATATAACGTAGCAGGCAAATGCATAAAACAAAAAATGAAACGCTAACTGCCATTGTCCACACGCCTGTGCTAAACCCAATAAAGTAGCTCATTACACCATAACCTGCACCAAAAATGGAAGTGAAAAGGCAGGTATTTATAAATAGTTTATGTTTCCTCAGTAAATCAACATCGCTTTCTGGCAATGCAGGTAGGGTTAGCGTGTAAATTTTACTGAAAGCTTTTTTCATGCTGTATTCAATTGTTTGCGTTTACGGTACATCAAAACTATAAATGCAATATCAAACGCCGCTACTACAAAATAGATGAACCAAAGAAAGTTATTTTCCGGGTATTTTGTACTAAACATTACACTAATTATACCCGTGCCCAAAAATTTGCTCCATGCTAAAAGCCTGCTGTGCTCCGGAAAATTTGGCACAAAAAGCAGGCTTAAAAACGCCACACTCATAACAATATTTACAATATAGGCATCAATTACACCCATGGGCAAATCATACTGCACCATAAATAAACTGGATAGGGGTATGCTACCGCAAAGGCCTGCCAAAACTAGCCATTTGAGGTTGTCTTTAAAAAAGGGCGTCGTAAATTGTTTGTAACCATATTTTAAAAGGTTGTAAACAATAAACGTATCCAGTACAAACCAACCCCAATAGGCAAGCACTAGCGCTTTGCCCATATCGGGCACCCAAAATATAGCACCACCAACCTCATTGCCATAATTACACACCACAGCTACCGCGGGTATTAGCACTGTTTTGTATTTTATGGCATAGCGAATAACTACTACGTAAGCCAAAATCCAAAGCAAGGCTCCTGTGGTAAAGAGGCCGATTTGCAATGGCGTGTAATTTGTGGTATCAAACCACGGATGCGGTTCTTTTACGTATTCCCAGATTGTCATTGGTTTCGTTATTTAAATTTTATGAATATAGGTTCAAGATATAAATTATTTGCCTCTGCCAAAAATAAATGCTTTAAGCATTGCGCCTACAAAATAAACAACACCCATTACTACCGTAAGTGCTTTTATCCAAAAGGGAACTTTAGCACTCCAAGGAAGCCCCTTTTCATACCTTTGTTTGTCGTGCCATTTCATTAAATTAAAGCAAAAGGGTTCTTCAAGTTCCCAAATTTTACAAGATTCAGCCGTGCTTTCAGATTTTTGTAAAATACAATTAACCGCGCGCCTTGCCGCTTCGTTAGCACCCTCCATGGTGGCTAAGTCGGTATTGGTTCGCACATAATCGCTGGCAAAAAACAGATTAGGAATATAGCAATCTGCTGTAGGCCTTAGACCCCAAGTGTTAATAGAATTTACTAGTAAGGGTTCTATGTCTTCT
>VEQB01000097.1 GCA_018883485.1 Bacteroidota bacterium | reverse complement strand
CTCGTACTTTCATCAAATTTACCCTCTCTGTAAACCACATTTCCGTTAACTAAAGTGTGGGTTACAACAGAGTCAAATTGCTCTCCTTCAAACGGACTCCAGCCGCATTTGTATAAAATATTGCTCTTATTTACGGTATATTTTTGGTTCAAATCTACCAATACCAAATCTGCATAAAATCCTTCTCTGATATAACCTCTGCGGTCTACCTCAAATAAAATAGCAGGGTTATGACAAGCTTTTTCAATTATTTTTTCTAAACTTATCTTACCTTTTTTGTGCAGTTGGATTAAAGCATTTAAGGTGTGTTGAACCAATGGCCCGCCCGAAGGTGTTTTTAAATAGGTTTGAGACTTTTCTTCCAAGGTATGGGGGGCGTGGTCTGTGGCTAATATATCTATATGGCCATCTATTAAACCTTGTAAAATGGCATCTCTATCACTCGCCTTCTTAATAGCAGGATTCCATTTAATAAAATTGCCTTTGCTGGCATAATCCTCCTCACTAAACCACAAATGGTGTGTACAAGCTTCTGCTGTAATACGCTTCTCTACCAAAGGTTTATGCTTATCAAAAAGAGATAGCTCTTTGGCTGTACTAATATGCAAAACATGCAATCTGGTATTGTGTTTTTTAGCTAAATCAACCGCATAGCTCGACGAAAGGTAGCAGGCCTCTTCACTTCTTATTTTTGAATGCCAAGTTACATCAATGGCTTCTCCATGCTTGGAAATAATTTCGGCTTGGTTTGCTTTTACTATTGGATCTTTTTCACAATGTGTGGCTATGATGGTTTTTACTTCACTAAAAATTCTTTCTAAAGCATTTGGGTCGTCTACCAGCATATCTCCTGTACTCGAACCCATAAATATTTTTACACCACAAATTTTTGATTCATCTACGCGTAGCAACTCATCCAAATTGGTATTGGTAGTGCCCATAAAAAAACTATAATTAGCCAAACTTTGTGTTGCTGCGCGTGCATATTTTTGTTCTAGTAATTCTAGTGTTACCGCGCTAGGAAAGGTATTTGGCATTTCCATAAAGGAAGTAACGCCACCTGCTACCGCAGATTTGGGCTCTGTATATAAATCTCCTTTATGGGTTAAGCCAGGCTCCCTAAAATGAACTTGGTCGTCTATTAAACCTGGTATTAAAATTTTTCCAGTGGCATCAATTACTTCATCTGCTGCCATATTAATGCCTTGCCTTTCAATTCTTTCAATAAAAGAACCCTTAATGTAAACGTCGGCATGATATTGCTCTCCTTCGTTAATAAGAAGTGCATTTTTAATTAAAATTGATTTCATTAGCTGCGAACTTAATAAATATAGTTTCAATCTCTACATTTGTCCCTCATTTTTATTACTTGAAATTATCTGCTAAAGCGCTTGCATGGATTGCCTTCTGGGCAGTGTCAATTTTTTGGGGAACTACCTTTTTAGCCATTAGCATCGGCGTTAAATCTTTTCCTCCTTTTGCTATGGCAGCCTTCCGCCATACCCTTGCAGGAGCCATTTTACTATCGTTTTTCTTATTGCGCGGCTATCAATTACCGCCCTTAAAAATCCTGAAAACTTATTCCTTTAATGGAATACTCATGCTTGCTGGCGGTAATGGAATTATTAGCTGGGGAATGCAATTTGTGGGCAGCGGACTAACAGCATTAATTTGTGCTTTAACACCCATTTGGATAGTGCTTATAAATAGGCTAAGTGGCAATAAAGAGCGTATTAATACCCTAGTAATTATTGGTTTTTTACTTTGTTTAATTGGGCAGGTAGTTATTTTTAAGGATAAAGTTCAGCTTTTTGATGACCCCATGTTTGTTTGGGGCTTGTTGGCCGTGGTGGCTTCAAATATATTTTGGGCAATGGGGACTATTTATTCTAAAAATCACCAAACTGGACTTTCACCCCTTTTTGGTGCTAGTATTCAAATGATTTCGGGTGGTCTATTTCTTTTTATCGTTGCCGGCTTAAGGGGGGAACTTCAAAATCTTCATCCAGAAAGGGAAGCTGTTATTTCTCTGCTCTATTTGGTAGCTTTTGGTTCGCTGCTTGCCTACAGTGCTTATATGTATGTAATTAAAAATTTGCCAGCAACCGTAGTTTCTACCTATGCCTATATCAATACCTTAGTAGCCATTATCTTAGGTTGGTTTTGGTTGCACGAAGCTCTAGATTTTTATACTTGGGTTTCCGTACTGTTTACCATTTCTGGAGTTTTCTTGGTTAGTAGAAATGCCTAAATTGTTATTTTGAATGGTTTTTCGTATGTTGATATATGAAAACCGATAACCCCTTACACAATCAACAAACTGGCAAGGATGGTGAATCTTTAGCTGCCTCATTTCTAGAAAAAAAAGGATTTAAGGTGTTGGATAGAAATTTTATATCCGGAAAGTATGAAATAGATTTAATCTGCGAGTTCAAACAATACTTAGTTTTTGTAGAGGTGAAAGCCAGAAATAATGCTAAACTTGAACCAGAATTTGCTGTAAATAAAGCAAAGCAAACCCATATTGCTAGGGCGGCGGAAGGTTATATGCGCTTTAAAAAATTGAACAAAGAAGCACGTTTTGATATCATTGCCATAAATCATGCCAATGGGATAACAGAAATAACCCATTTTGCAGATGCCTTTTATCCCATCTACTACAAATAGGTTCAAAATGGCTTTACAATAAATCTGTTATATTTGCGGCCATGATATTAAGCGTGATTGCCGCCACACCTCCCATTTGGCTAATTATTCCTTTTCTTTCTTTATTAGTTATGATTGCCACAGGGCCAGTATTATTTGCTGATTTCTGGCATCACCATTACAAAAAAATCAGTGTTGTTTTGGGGCTTTTGGTGGGAGGATATTACTTGGCTTTTCTTCATAATTCTTTTTTGCCAATAGAAACACTTTTCGAGTATTTCTCCTTCATAAGCATTTTAACCATCCTTTATGTGGCCAGCGGTGGTATCTATATTTTTCTTGATGTTGAATCTAAACCAATAAGTAATATTTTGTTTTTAGCTTTTGCTGCCTTAATCACTAACTTTATGGGAACAACAGGAGCTTCTGTGTTATTAATAAGACCTTTTATGCGTTTAAATAGGTACCGCTTAAAACCTTACCACATCGTTTTTTTTATTTTTATTGTTTCTAATGTGGGCGGCTCCTTAACACCAATTGGAGATCCTCCTTTGTTTATGGGGTTTCTAAAGGGTGTTCCCTTTCAATGGACACTCTCTCACCTCTGGAAACATTGGTTACTTGCTATTGCTGTTTTGCTTGGTATTTTCTATCTATTTGAAAGAAAAAATAGTGAATTAGATGAAGTAGACAGCAACGTTAGCTATACAAACAAGATCTTAGTTAGCGGAAAAAGAAATATTTTTTGGCTATTCTTAGCTGTAGGTTCTGTTTTTCTTGATCCTAATATCATTGATGGAATTCCTTACATAGATTTACATGGGAAAAAGATTTCTTACCTGCGAGAAATTATTCAATTAAGCGCAGCTTCCCTCTGTTTTTACTTTTCAAATGCAAAGGCCCTTAAAAGTAATAGCTTCGATTTTGAGCCAATTAAAGAAGTAGCTTTTCTATTCTTTGGGATCTTTCTGTCTATGATGCCCGCCTTGCAACTCCTCGAATACTTTGCCCAAAACCAAGGTGCTAGCATAACACTATACCCTAGCATTGTTTATTGGAGTAGTGGAATTTTTAGCAGCGTTCTAGACAATGCACCAACTTATCTAAATGTATTTACCTTACTTATGTCTAAAGCAAATTTAAGTATTACCGAAATACAAGATGTAAAAGACTTTGTGGCTTCGCCAAACTTTGTGCAACTTATCGCCTTATCTGTAGGTTCTGTGTTTTTTGGCGCTATGACCTACATTGGTAATGGGCCTAATTTTATGGTTAAAGCAATTGCAGAACACAACGGTGTTAAAATGCCAAGTTTTGGCAAGTATATAACTAAATTTAGTTTGCCTGTTTTACTACCTGTATTGATTTTGATTTGGTTGGTTTTCTTTATTTAATTTAATTTGTTTTTATATTATGCTCAACGGAAAAAAAATAGTAGTGGTGCTTCCTGCTTACAATGCAGCTAGAACTTTAGAAAAAACATATGCCGAAATCCCATTGGAAATTGTGGATGAGGTTATATTGGTGGATGATGCAAGCAGAGATGAAACTTCTGAATTGGGTAGGCAAATTGGAATTAGGCATGTAATTAGGCATAAAAAAAATAAAGGCTATGGAGGTAATCAAAAAACCTGCTACAACAAAGCCTTAGAATTAGGAGCAGATATTGTAATAATGCTACATCCAGATTACCAATATACACCCAAATTAATAATGGCCATGAGCAGCATCATAGCCAATGATGTTTATCCTGTGGTTTTTGGTTCAAGAATATTGGGAAAGGGAGCTTTAAAAGGTGGAATGCCATTATATAAGTATATCTTTAACCGTATGCTAACCTTGTTCCAGAATATTTTAATGGGTCAAAAATTGTCAGAATATCACACTGGTTATAGAGCTTTTAGCGCATCTGTTTTAAGGGATGTAGCCTATGAAAAATGTGATGATGATTTTGTTTTCGATAATGAAATTACTGCTCAAATTTGTATGAAGGGATATGAAATAGCAGAAGTAACTTGTCCTACCAAATACTTCCCAGAGGCATCTTCTATAAACTTTAAACGCAGCTCTATTTACGGTATAGGTGTGGTTAGAACAAGCCTGCAATACCGTTTTCAAAAATGGGGTATTATCAATACCGAAATTTTTAAATAACTATTTCTTTAAAGGAACTATAACCTCAGTCTTATCCCAATGTATAATTAGGTTAATAGTTTGAGACGAATCTGTAGGTTTTAATTCAATCTCTAATTGTTCTTGAAAACCTGCATTGTTTATTGCGTTAACCTCTGTTCTTAATACATCTTTTTCGGCATCGGCTTCTTGCGCGCCCCACCGGTCCCATTCTTTATTTACGCAAATAGTCCATAGGTTTTCGCCTGGGTAGGCATAAATAGAATATTTGCCCGCAGCTAATTTTTTATCATTAAACAAAAGGGGTTGGTTAATCTCCAAAGTTGTTGCCTCATTGGCTCCTAGGCGCCAGTATTTTCCATAAGGTTGTAAGGCATCTGCCGCCTCTTCACCAAAAATTATTCTGCCTTTAGCATATGGTTTGCAGTAATCTATTTTAATCTTTAAGCTACCATCCGTGTATTCTGCAACCGCAGCCGGGCTATGCTTTTTAGTATCTTTTTTGAACCAATTGAAAAAGATAACCAATCCAATTATAAATACAACGGCAAGAATAAGTGCTTTCTTTAACATACGGTTTAAAATTATTAATCAAACATAGTAAATTTAAATGCATAATCAAATGCTACCTAGATTTCTAATAAATAACATTTCTTCTTGCGTTAATATCCTAAATTCCAATGGCTTTAATTGCCCAAGTTGTATGGGGCCTATATCCGTACGTTTTAGGCTGCAAACATAGTTACCTCCTGTATAACACATGCGTCTTATTTGTTTGTTTTTGCCTTCCTGTAAAAATATTGCTAATTGATGGCTCCCAAGTTTTTTAACTCTGGCGGGTAAACTCATTTTACCTGCCACCAATGTGCCATTTTCAAATAATTTCAATAAGGCTTCATCTACTGGTTTTTCTAGTACTACTTCATAGCGCTTCCAAATAGATTTTCCGGGCTGTGTTAATCGCCTTATGGTATGGCCATCATTTGTAAATAACATCAATCCTTCCGAGGCTTTGTCTAGTCTGCCGCAATACCCAAGGTCTTTAAGGGCTGCTGGTAATACATTTCCCAAGGTGCCTTCAACATCTTTACGCATGCTACATTCTATGCCAATGGGTTTATTGTAAGCATAATAAAAAAATTGCTGCGTTGGATGAATAACCTCACCTTTATAAATAACTTTATCATAAGTGCCTAAAACAATATTGTCAAAAATCTCTTTTCCATTTAGATTTAACTCTCCGGAGCTAATAATCTTTTTGGCTTCTTGGTTACTTAAACCTAATGTATGCACCAGAAGAAAATGTATGCGTTGTCTAAAACTCACCCTTAATTTTCTTCTGTATAATAGATTTTGTAAAACTTTCGGCCATCAGGTTCTGTGCCTTTTTCTATCATATTGCGGTTGCCATGAATATAAATATGGAAGTTCTTATCCAATTTAAGCACACTTTTAAAAATTCGTGCTTGTTTTTTTACGGCTTGATCCGAGATATCGAAGCCATCTTTTATCTCTAATTCATACTCTTGCTGAATCTGGTCTTTGTAATCTTTAAAGGAAGTAATCAATCCTTGGTTACCTTCAAATAAACTTTGCGAAAATTCATTGGCATCAAAGGTTTCATGCTCTTTAAAATAAGCTACAGATTTGTTTAATAAATCAATTTGATCGGCTTTACTTACCTCATACTCTTGGGTAATTTGTTTGGTAAGAAAATCTTTGGTTACAGTTAAGAAATTTTGAGTTAAGTGATAAGCATCAGAACAAGGTTTAATACGCAAATAATGGTCTTTCCAATAAGCCGCCTCTGAACCTTTGTTTGTTTTATCTACTGCACATACCTTAAAACCCTTTTCAGCTTCCACTTCAATTATTAAACATCCTTTATCTAATTTATCAATTGCAATGCCGCTTTCCACGTCAAGGTCAAAATTTTGCCCATTGCGTTTAAGTTTTATAAAGTGATCTGGTTTTTCAGCTTTAAATAAGCCAATGGCTTTTACCATTTGCCCATCATATTGCATGCCATCAAAAGCACAAACATAAAAATCGCCGCCTAAGATATTCGGATGTAGCGCTGTTTCAAATAGATGTTTAGCCAAGTGAATACTCTGAATATGAAACGAATCTGGTCGTTCAAACAGCTCTTTACTGTAATGATAAACAGGGTTAAGTTCGTGGTCGTCGTTGCTAAAGCTTAAATGGTAATACTCCTTGTTTTGAAAGGGCTTTAAAAAGTATTGCAATAAGTAATTGGAAAGCTCTTCTTCCAAATTGACAATAGGTTGTTTAGAAAGAACTAAGCTTTCCCCATTTTGCTTATTACCCGTTTGATGAACCGATAAGGTTTGAATAGTACAAAGTGAAAAATCTAACATAAGGCTGGGAAGTTATATATTTTTTAACATTCCCTATTCTTGCAGTAAATGAATCCCATTTTAAATATCCATAATCAACAATTCGAATTACTCCCGCAAAAGGCAATGTTTTGGATAGAACAAAAAGCATTGTTGTTTAGTGATGTCCATTTGGGAAAAGCAACACACTTTAGGCGCAACGGTATTGCAATTCCAGATAGTGCGGGTAGAAAAGATATTGAAAATATAGCGCAATTGATTAACCAAACAAAAGCCCAAAAAGTCTTTATTTTGGGAGATTTATTTCACTCCCTGCACAACAAAGAATGGGATTGGTTTATAGAATTCTTGAATGAATTTCCTTTAATAAAGTTTTTTCTCATTCGGGGTAACCACGATATTCTTCCAGCTTTTCACTTGAAAAAAGATAACTTAAAAGTGACGCACAAAATGGTGTTAAATACCATTTGTTTGGTGCACGAACCACTTGGCAATGAAAATGAGTTTGTCATTTCTGGGCACATTCATCCAGGGGTAATGCTAAAAGGGGCAGGTAAGCAGCGAGTACTTCTCCCATGTTTTGTGGTTGGTTCAAACCGAATTATTTTACCAGCTTTTGGCAGTTTAACAGGCTTGGCTAAGGCTAAACCCTTGCCAAATGACCAGTTTTGGGCGATTGCAGAAAATGATGTTTTGTTAATTCCTTATACCCATAGATAGAT
>VEQB01000096.1 GCA_018883485.1 Bacteroidota bacterium | reverse complement strand
CCTTTTAAACCTAATATCCAATTTTCATAAATTGCACCATAAGCTGCAGATGCTTCTTTATTAAAATCTGATAACAATCTAAAGTTGAGGTTTTGATCTGCTTTAAATTTAGCTAAAGTAAAAGGAAGGTCTACAGAAATGGCCACTACATCTGTGGTATCATTATGGTAAAGATTAATACCATCTCTTACTGTGCAAAGTTGCGTAGTGCAAACTCCAGTGAAGGAGGCAGGAAAAAAGTGAATGATTAAATTCTTGCCAGCGTATTCGCTTAAGCTAACTTCTTTCTTGTCTGAATCTACCAGTTTAAAGTCTGGTGCTTTTGTTCCAATGGTTAGTGACATATTTTATGAGTTTTAAGTTTTAAGTTTTATGTTTTATGTTTTAAGTTTTAAGTTTTAAGTTTTAAGTTTTAAGTTTTAAGTTATGATTGTACGATGTAGCTTTAACGAAGGCGAGAAGTTTGTGTTTTTAGTTATAATCATTGTAACATCATTTGATTGTGAAAGTTTTAAGGAATGATTCTTCGAATAGTTCTCAATTTGTGAGAATGGCTTCCTTTTTTTTCGTCGAAAATACCGTAACTATCGAGTTTGTCTATTCTAACTTTTCCAGAGGCATGTATAATTTCTCCATTTTCTAAAATCATACCAACATGGGTAATTTTCCCTTCTTCATTATCAAAAAAAGCCAGGTCACCCAATTTTACTTCGTTCAAAAATGCCACATCGGCGCCTAATAAAGCTTGCTGCCAAGCATCTCTGTGAAGTTGCACACCTTGTAATTTATAGAGCAACTGGGTAAATCCAGAGCAATCCATACCAAAAAGGGTGCGCCCACCCCATAGGTAGGGTGCACTAATAAAATTAAGCGCAAACTCTTTCATTTCCGTAAAAGTAAAAAAACCTTGTTTAGATACCTCAAAAAGGGCTTTGTATGTGGTATTATTAATTTGAAATACAATATGATTTCCTTCAATTTTGGTTTTTTGAAGTTGGCTGCCTGGCAATAAAAATATCCTTTCTAGAGTATTCTCGATGGAGGCCTCTAAAAAGGGGAAATCTTTTACCAAATAAGGTTGCCCAGCATCTTGATCCCAATCGGTATGTTGTAATTCATTAATCCAGCCTTCATAGGCATCATAAGCGCTTTCTATTTTTAGCCACTCACCTTGCCTTTCAGTAACAAAATAAGTTTCGCCAAAAAGTAATTGTGTTACCATTTCCTCTTTGGAACTAGGATTTGCCCGCACAGGGACAATACTTAATTGGCAAATTCCATGACGCCTATTTAAATTCATTGGTGCAAGTAACATGTTTTTTTTGTATAGTTGTGCCGAAATTATCCATATGGCAACCAATATAGATTTAAGCTATTTACAAGAAATCTCTGGTGGAGACGCTAGTTTTATTAAGGAAATGTTAGAATTATATGTTAACACCACAGCTCAAGAGGCCATATTGTATAAAAACCTTCTACAAAATAAAGATTACGAAGGAATTGGAATTTTAGCCCATAAAATGAAAGCAGCCATTCAAATGTTAGGTGCAAACGAATTATTTAATCTTGTAAGAACAGTTGAAACGAATAGTAAAAATAATATTGATTTAAACAATTTACCTGAACAAATTAGCAGAATTGAGTATTTGATAACCGATTCTATTGATGAAATCCAAGCAATTTTAAAAACCCTTTAATTTTTTACGAAATTAATATTTTCCGTTTTGGCATTTAGAGACACTAAGAGTAAAATTATTATTAAAACACCTGAACAAATCCAAGGTATCAGGGAGAGCTCTATACTGGCAGCAAAAACCTTAAAAGTGGTTGAAGCCTTTATTAAGCCTGGGGTAAATACAGATTATTTAAATTCAATTTGTGCACAGTTTATTAAAGACAATGGAGCTAATTCTGCCACCTTGGGTTATCATGGATTTACTAAAGAAACTTGTATTTCTGTGAATGATGTAATTTGCCATGGTATTCCAGGTAAGTTAGAATTACGAGATGGGGATATTGTTAACATTGACGTTACAACAATTTTGAAAGGCTATTTTGGCGATACTTCAAAAATGTTTTTGGTAGGGGATGTTTCAGACCATGCAAAAAAACTAGTTAAAGTGACTAAAGAGTGCTTAAGCATTGGCATTGAACAATGTAAGCCTGGCACCCATCTTAATAACATTGGTTATTACATTGATAGGCACGCCAAATCACATGGGTATAGCACTGTTTATGAATTTTGCGGACATGGTGTTGGCCTGCGTTTTCATGAAGAACCAGAAGTTTGTCATGTTGCCGAAAAAGGAACAGGACCAATACTACAACCAGGTATGATTTTTACCATAGAACCTATGATAAATGCAGGTAAAGCAAGAGCTAAAATTGACAAAAAAGATGGCTGGACAGCAAGGACGATTGATGGTAGATTATCGGCCCAATTTGAACATACCATTTGTATTACCAAATCAGAACCGTTTATTTTAACCGATATTGATAACGAATTTCCGCAACCTAAAGAGATTTTTTAAAAATGAAATATTTCAACTCAAAGAAGAATTTTTTAGCGATTGAAGAGGAAGCCTTCTTCTCTTATGAATCCTCAAAATATGTTATT
The DNA here is from genome assembly GCA_018883485.1 of Bacteroidota bacterium. Classification (GTDB taxonomy): domain Bacteria; phylum Bacteroidota; class Bacteroidia; order UKL13-3; family UKL13-3; genus B1. Next base: position 5,281 of record VEQB01000096.1, on the reverse strand, counting down.
CAATCTGCACCCTACGAATATACTTCATCCTATATTTCAGGTTCCAATAAAGGCCCAGAAGCCATCGTTAAAGCATCTCAATTTGTTGAATTATATGATGAAGAATTGGATCAAGAAAGCTATAAAAAAGGTGGCATTTGTACATTAGCACCAATGAATTTTAAAGGCCGTACAGATGAAAAAGCAGTTAAGCACATAGAAAAAAACACTTTAAAACTTCTTGCAGATAATAAGTTCCCTGTAACTCTTGGAGCAGAACATACCATCACTTTTGGCACTGTTAGAGCGGTTAAACAATTTTACCCAAATGTGCATGTGCTGCAAATAGACGCGCACAGCGATTTAAGGCAAGCATACCATGGCAATCCTTACTCTCATGCATCTGTTATGGCTCGAGTTCACGACCTTGAAATTCCCTTAACGCAAATAGGAATTAGGGCCCAATGTATTGAAGAATCTGAACTTATAAAAAGTAGTTCTAATATTCATACCTTCTATGCACATCAAGTTAGGAACAATCCCAAATGGGCAGGTGAAGCCCTTAAAACCTTAGGAGAAAATGTTTACATAAGCATCGATGCTGATGGCTTTGATCCTTCTATTGTGCCAGCAGTTGGCACTGCAGAGCCAAATGGGCTACTGTGGCAAGAATCTGTTGACTTTTTAAGAAAAGTATTTGCTACAAGAAATGTAGTTGGTTTTGATGTAGTAGAAATTGCTCCGGTAAAAGGAACTATTTTAACAGAATTTACCATGGCCAAATTAGTTTATCGTTTAATTGGTTTTCAAACACTAAAATAAATCCATGAAAGTATATTTAGATAATGCAGCAACTACTCCTTTAGATAAAGAGGTTGCAGACGCAATGTATAAGATGATGTGCGAAGATTTTGGAAATCCATCTTCTACACATTCTCATGGGAGAATTGTAAGAACTCATATTGAAGAAGCAAGAAAAAAAGTAGCCTCATTATTAAACTGTGCGCCAGGTGAAATCTTTTTCACAAGCGGTGGTACCGAGGCTGATAATATGGCTATTCGCAAGTCTGTTGAAGACAAAGAGATAAAAAATATTATCACTTCACCCATAGAACATCATGCTGTATTGCATACCATTGAAGAACTAGATAAGCAAGGAAAAATAAAGATGCATTTGGTAAAGCTTTTACCAAACGGCCATATAGACCTTTCTAATTTAGAACAATTATTACAAGAGCAACCCAATGCACTGGTAAGTTTAATGCACGCCAATAATGAAATTGGGAATCTATTAGATTTAGATAAAGTTGGCGCATTATGCCAACAATATAATGCCTTGTTTCATTGCGATACTGTTCAAACCATTGGCCATTACCCTTTCGATTTACAAAAAACTCATGTAGACTTTTTAGCGTGTGCTGCGCATAAATTCAATGGACCAAAAGGTATAGGTTTTATTTACATTAACCATAAAAATAAAATACATCCTTTTATTACTGGAGGGGCGCAAGAAAGAAATATGCGTGGCGGCACAGAAAATGTTTATGGCATCATTGGCCTTACAAAAGCTTTAAGTATTGCAACCGAGAATTTGGAAGCCGAAAAGCAACATATTCTTGGCCTAAAAAACTATATGATAGAAAAACTTAAAGCAGCAATACCAGGTATAAAATTTAATGGAGATGCTGAAGGAGATTCGTTATATACTGTTTTAAATGTGAATTTCCCTCCTACACCTATTGCAGAAATGATTCTTTTTAAATTAGATATAAGTGGTATTTCTGCATCAGGTGGCAGCGCCTGTTCTTCTGGTTCAAATGTAGGTTCTCATGTGTTAGCCGCCATAGGGGTTGAACCTAACCGCCCATCTGTTAGATTCTCTTTTGCCAAACACAACACGCGCGAGGAGATTGACTATGTAATTAGTGAATTATTAAAAATGTTAAAAATTTCAAACCCATAAATCCTCTTCTACTGATATGAAAAAATTATCCTTTTTAATTCTTTTAATAACGTTAAGTAATTACACAATCGCACAAACAAGGCCTGCCCCAGAAGAAACACCAACCGCTAAGATTGTACGTCCATTTAAACACAATTTTCAGGTAGGCTTTAACCTTAACCAAGCCTCGTTTAGCGACAATTGGAAAGGCGGGGGAGTGAATAGCATTGCCTTTGGAGGATTTTTAAACTATAATGTAAAATATAAAAATGAAAATTGGGACTTTGCTTCAGATCTTCAAACGCAAATTGGTTTTATAGAAAATGCTGGAGAAAATAGAAGGAAAAATGCAGACCGAATTTTCTATGATTTAAAAGCAGCTTACAGAATAACTTCTAAGTGGAATGCCTTTACATCCATAAACTTCCTTTCTCAATTTGCCGATGGTTATGATTATAAAGTAAAAAGCAGTTTAGATGCCAAAAAAGATTCTCTTGTTTCTGCCTTGTTTGCTCCTGCATACCTAACCAGCTCGGTGGGTGCAGAATATAAACCTATAGATTATTTTTGGCTGCGCTTTGGTGTGGGTACTTTGCGTCAGACTTTTGTTCTAGATGAACGTATTTCTAACGCCGGCCTTTATGGTTTAAAAAATCCTGGAGATAGGTTAAGAAATCAAGCTGTACTTCAATTTATTGCAAACTTTGATAAAAATTTAGCAGAGAATATTAATCTAAAATGGCGTTACATGGTAAACTTTGATTATTTAGAAGCCACTAGTGCAAATGGAACTATGGAGGCAGCTGTTGTTCATAATTTCAATCTAAATTTAACACTTAAAGCCACCAAATACATAAGCACAAACTTTCAAGTTAATGTTATCAAAGATCCAGATCAAGATAAGAACACACAATTTTCGCAAATACTTTCTTTAGGTATGTTATTGAGCCTAAATAGAGAATAAGGCAAACTATTTAAATAAAAGTTTGTTGTAATATTGATTGCTATTAAGCAATATGTATGACATTTAAAATATATACTAAAACTGGCGACCAAGGTCAAACTTCTTTAATTGGAGGCCGCAGGGTTTCTAAAGCGCATATTCGTATAGAAAGTTATGGCACTGTTGATGAATTGAATTCTTATATTGGTTTAATAAAAGACCAACTTAATTTAAAAGAGCCAAAAGCCATTTTATACCATATTCAGGATCGCCTATTTACCATTGGAGCCGTGCTTGCTAGCGATTCTGAAACCTCAAAAATGAAAATTCCAGATTTACTTGAATCGGATTTGGAGCTATTGGAGAAGCAAATGGATTTAATGGATGAAACATTGCCAACTCTAAAAAACTTTATTTTACCAGGTGGTAATTTAACTTCATCTCATTGTCATGTTGCCAGATGTATTTGCAGAAGGGCCGAAAGATTAGTGGTTCATTTGGCTCAAGAAGCCGAAGTTCCAGAGATAATTATCCGCTATTTAAACAGATTAAGCGATTACCTCTTCATTTTATCAAGATATATTGTAAATGAAGCAGGAGCAGAAGAAATTCCTTGGCGTCCGCGTAATTAAAATGCGCAATAAATCCAAACTTTCTTTCCTTTGGCTTGCAGGCTTTCGGCCTCATTTAGTGCACCATTTAAAGTAGGAAAACGCCCAAAGGCAGCAATGTGATAAGGATATTTTTCGGGCTTTAGAGTTATAGCCTCTTTATGGCCAGCTTTTCTTAATCTGAGCACCAATTTACTGGCATTATCATTTTGTTTAAAAGCACCAGCAACAACATAAAAACCAGCAACTATACCATTCTCTTTGGCATCTGCATTTAACATTTCTGGAGCCAAATTATCTAATTCAAACTTCTCGGCAGTGGTAATTTTTGAAGTGGGATCGGTGGAAGGTTTTGTATAAACAGTTGGTTGAACCGTAATTTCATTATTATGGCTTTCTGCTATTGAATCGATAACTACGCTAAGGCTATCGATTATTAACAACTGCGAATAAGAAAGCGAATCAAATTCAAACGAATCTTTAGCATAAACATAACCAATATGCTTAAAAGTTAAATTATAATTATTTTCAACATTTACAGAAGAAGTACCTTGTATTCTTTCTGACTTAATGGTTGAGGTAGTTAAGACAGGTTTTGCAGCAATGCTTTCTTGCAATACTTCTCCAGTTTTACCTAACATATCGGTTCTTGAAACACCGAGGTTAACTAGACTTAAATTCCCATTAAATAGAAAGAATCCTAAATTAACGATTAAAATCAAGGTTAAAACGGTGGCAACTACAGAGAAAATTTTGTTTGCTTTTACTTCTGTAGTACTTTCTGCAATCTTTGCATGATCCAACATTACTTTGAGCTCTTTAAGCGCTGATTCTCGCATGAGAGCAATTTCGTTATCCGCTTCGTCTTCCTCTGAAACTACCTCCAATCTTTTAACCTTTAAGAGATTGGCTGCAAAGTGAACTGGCTTTAAACCAAAAGAGTTACTATTAAAATTAGAATTTTTTATGGGCTCAAAATCTAATTCGCCCAAAACATTTAGTTTAAAAAATCCTAAACCTTCAATTTCCAATTTCTTTCCTGAAAGAATTTCCGCCTTAATTAATTTACCAAAATTGGCTAGCTTTTCAACAGCTTTAGTAATACCTGAGTAATTTTCTAGGTAGGTAATAAATTCTGGAGTTGTTTCAAAATCTCCTGGATCAAAATTAACTTTATGGCTAGCAGGGTAAATAAATTTTGCCACTGGATCTACTACACACGCCTGCTCTTCGCTCATAAAACGACCCAATCCAGCCACACAAAGTTCTTTATTCTTGTGCAGAAAATGTTTGATAACCAGGGCTATTTGTTCTTCTTTATGCGTCACGCTTACTAATATCTACCTTGTACAAATTAAGCTAATGTTAATAAGCAGCTGTCCACAAGCTTTCCACACTGCAATGGTAAAATTATCACTGAAAAATTGTAAACTTGCGTATGAAAAAATTTGCACTACTCCTAAGCGCCCTTAGTGTTGGTCAATTATTTGGCCAAATTAGCATAGTTTCTTCTGACTTTGCTTCAGCAAATGACACCGTGAGATATTCTGTGGCAGTTGCGTTACCAGCTAGCTTCGAACAGGGAGGAGCTGATAAAACTTGGAATTTTAGCGAACTAAGAGCCACATCACAAGATGTTCAGCGTTATCTTCCTGTGACTAGTACACCCTATTTTTTGCAATTTTTTACAGCTACTTATGGATTACCAGAGACAGGCAACATTCCTGGAATAGGAGTAGGTGGTGCAAATGCAAATCCGTTTGGTTATTATCGCCTCAATCCAACTGCATTGGTGAATATGGGAAA
>VEQB01000505.1 GCA_018883485.1 Bacteroidota bacterium | reverse complement strand
GCATAAGTTTGTGGTTAGTCATTAGTGTTTTAGCCTTAGCCTGCAAAGAACCAAAGGCTACAAAAATTAGCTCACCAGAGGTTATAGAACATCCTAAACCAATTAGCGATCCTCAAATTGATTCTCTTAAAAACTATTTGGATCAAGAAAGAGCTAGAAGAAAGCCCTAATTAGAGTTTAATTTCTTTTTCAATCCAATTTAAAACAACTTGAGTAGCACCCGTTTTTTGTTGAACCCAAGTTCTCGTTTGTTCTGAAATAATTTTGCGTTTATCTATCTGGGTTAATAGTTCTTTAATCCATTTATCAAATTCACTTTGATAGTGAATAAGCTTGCAAAGTTGCAATTCGGATAATTCAAAGGCTTCTGGAAATCTAGCTATTTTTGGTCCAAAGCAAATAGGCATTCCAAAGCAGGCAGCTTCCAAAATATTGTGTAATCCATTTTCCCAATAACCCCCGCCAATAAATGCAAAATCTGCATGTTTATAGATACGAGAGAGTAGCCCTATTTGATCAATAATCAATACATTTTTTGCGTGAAATTGAGTTTCGTTACCCTCATATTCACTTAAGCTTATAGCGGCTTCTCCAAATCGGTTTTTAATTTCTTTAATACGTTTTTCTGAAGGAAAGTGTGGGGCAATAACGATTTTTAAATTTGTTGTTTGGTGTAAATTTGCATTGAAAACTATTTCCTCTTCTTGTGCATAACTACTGCCTAGCACTAGCAATAATTTGTTTCCTTTAAATTGTTCTATTACGTTTAAACTGCTTGCTCTTTTGAGTGTTTCAAATACGCGGTCGTAGCGCGTATCTCCGCTTAGTATGCTAGGTTGGTATTCTATTTGTTTTAAAAGATTAACAGAACTTTCATTTTGACAAAAAATAGCATTGAAATGAAATAATAGATTTCTTTGAAAAGGTGCGTTGGGTTTAAAGAAACGTTGTTGAGGTCTAAACAATGCCGCTATTAAAAGGGCAGGGGAATTGTTCATCTTTAGAGCATGAAGGTAATGAAACCACAAATCATACTTAACCCAAATAGCAAGTTTTGGCTTTAGTATTTTAACTAGTAATTCAGCATTTTTTTTATTTTCAAAAGGGAGATAATATACAGCATCTGGTAGCGGGTCGTTTTTCTTATTTTCATAACCCGAAGGAGAAAAAAAAGTTACCACAAAACGGTATTGCGGATGTGCTTTTTTCAGGGCTTCCATTACAGGTTTTCCTTGCTCAAATTCACCCAAAGAACTTACATGAAACCAAATGCTAGATTTGTTAGATTTGGATTCATTTTCCAGGATAGTTTGAATCAAATTAATTTGCCCATTTACTAATAACTTAGCACGGGTGTTAAAAGGGCTAATCAATTTTGCTAATAAAAAAAAGCTTTGCGTGGAAATAAAATACCACCAATACCCAGGTTTGAGCCAATACTTATCTGAAATTAAATTCATTTTCCTCTCTAGTATTGAGATAAATGGGGATTGTCCAACCAAAGCGAAAGGATGTTGTATAGTCGAAATGTCTTTGATTGTCTTCTTGCCCTAAATCATAGTTAAAACCTCTTCTATTGTAAGTAAAGGCTTGCATAAAATCGATACCAATAAAAAGATTTACAAATCTATTGGTGCTATGGTACTGGTAGCCTACAAACTGATTAAATGCCAAACCAGAACTGGAGCGGTCATAACCTTTTTGGTAATTTGCATCTAAAGGAGGAACATTCCCTTCTTGTGCTTGGAAGTTAACGCGGTGGTGGAGTAAACCTATTCCACCGAGGAGTAAAATACCAGTATTCTTATTGTACTTTTGGGTAGCAAATAATC
>VEQB01000095.1 GCA_018883485.1 Bacteroidota bacterium | reverse complement strand
GCTAAGCACTGTATAGCCAGCTAAAGGATAATTAACTATGGAAGGTTTACCTTCAAAATGCCTTTTAAATTGGGTAAGTAAAACATCAGCCTCAAAGGCCCTTGAGCCGCTTTCGCCTGGGCCGTCAAAATCAAGCTTTTTGTAATCAAAATTAGTTAAACTATCAAAATCCTTAAAATACGGGGAATAACGATTATCTCCTAATATAAGCAAAGGAGCAAACCTCATTTCTGGTATCCATGTATCATCCAAGGCGGGATGCCAGCCCGTTTGGTCTAAAGATTCTATATAGCCTTTGTATAGGTTTTGGTAATTTTTTGAGTTATAAGATTCTGTGTTTACCTTGCTGCATACCTTGCAAGGGTTGTATTCTCTTCCGCCTGGGTCGCTGCCATCAGTTAAACTTGTATAGCCTTTTGCACGGTAATAGGTTTTTATAAATACCAACATACATTGCCAAGAATAAGTAAAATAATGACTTCCTTCTCCATAAAAGGTAACACCATCTTTATTTAACATGGGGCCTTCATCAAATAAATTGCTCCAAGAATTACCCTCAAACAAGGTTCTTTCTATATAACCATGTGCGGCATGCGCCCATCTTTTTGGGTGACGTTGTATTTGCAGTGCACCTGCCCCTTCCCGATGGAAGATAACCGCCGAAGTACCCACTGCCGCTGCCACAATGAGCGAAATATTATTGGTACGGGAATAGGATTTTCGAAAGTTATTGGCAGCAGCATGCAACTCATAAGTAAAATCCATTAAGATTTCTCGTATGTCACTTTCGTTGATAATACTATCGTTCTGCAAAACACTCTTTGCAGTTTTTAAGTAATCATATGCCTGCAAATAATTCAATAATTCAAAAGCCCTATACCTTTGCTTGTCTATCCCATTAAAATACTTTCCTTTAACATCTATACCTATTAATATATCTCTTGCTTCTGTAGCATACTGCTCTCGATCGGGTTGGCCAAAAGCGGGTAGGGTTTCTACTTGCTCAGTTATGCTATTATACTTAAGCCCTATCATATAAATAAAGGCAGCTAATTTGGCTTTTAATGATTTTTCATAAACAACTTCTCTATTGAAGCCAGCGTTACTTATGTCATTATAACGCTCGAAAATGAAACTTAATAGGTATTTTGTTTTAGTGTTTTTTAGTAAATCACTTTTAACAACACTTATATATTCAACTGGATCGCTGGTATCAGGTATAATAAATGTAAACGGAAAATCTCTGTTCTTCAAGTACTCATCATAGGTTCCACGCCCTTTAGGTTTTCTATCTAAGGGTGCGGCAATACTTAAGTGGGTTAAAAGGAGTAACAAAATGACTATTAGCGGTAGCTTATTGCTACCATTTAAAGCAGGGTATAAATTTTTCATAGTTGGTATGGTTTGTTAGGGTTTTCTTAAAAATAACCAAGTGCCATTGTTTTCGTATGTGTATTTAACTATTCCAACTTTTCTTGCATAATAACAGGTATGGCCTGATGTGCTTTTCTTATAAGCCCAGGTGTAAATAGAGTCCGGTGTTACAACTTCGCTAATTAATAACTGATGCCCACCAATATCATATAAATATTCATACCTATTAAATAGGGTAAAGGAGATGTTGCGCCCATCCATTTCCACCTTTAAATCATACTTGTTCACAGTGTCTCTAAAGGTTTGTTGAAGGTATTCGTGTTGCTCGTTATTGCAGCATTCGCAGCCAACTGTTTGAATATAGCTAGGATAAGTATATTTTCCGCCATAAAAAATGATTGTATCATTTTCTATAGGCCTAAAAAAATGTAAAGTATCCATTTCTTTATAAGGGTACCAATTTTGGTAAATCTTGTATCGTTGCTTTAAAACTACACCCTTTTCACAATCTTCTTTACAAGCGTTAAACGTTAAAAATATAAGGCAAATGGGTAAAAGTAGGTAGGTTTTATTTTTCATGGATTAAAATAGTATATAACAAAAATTATATATTATTCTCACAATTGCAAATTAATTTTGCGTTGTTTAAATAGAATATTGGCCACTTAAATAGTAAAATTGAAAGAAATCTTTCTTTCCTATTAAGACTATAGTTAACTCATTTTACAAAATCCCTTTCTGCTAAACTTAGCGTGTACGCACTGCCATTTAAACCAACCAGCATTACAAACGCATTGCTTTTTGCCCAACGGGTTAAATCGTTTTTGTTTGGGTGGGGAATGGCATTAATGGAAACGAAAACTTCACCCTACATATAACGCCTCTCGACCATGCTCGAGGTTCGGTACCTACAATTAGAAATAGGGGGACTAAAGTAAAAAGGGCGCTGCGCGCCCTTTTTACTTTAGTCTACTTTTGCGCAGAGCATTCCGGACCTCGAGCCCAGTCGAGAGGCGTTCCATTTTACACCAAACTCCATTACTTCTAAGCACAATGCATTCCGGACCTCGCAGTCGAGAGGCGTTCACCCGTCCTCCGTCCCCCATCCTCCCTCACTTTTATTATCCCTCAACTCTACCTATTTTGCAAACAAATTTTACCTGCTTTGAAAAAACTTATTCCAAACTCACTTACTGCCTTAAACTTGTTTTTTGGCTGCCAGTCTATCATTAGTAGTCTAGAAGGAAACCTACAACAAGCGGCTTGGTTTATAGGCATTGCCGCTGTACTAGATTTCTTCGATGGTTTTGTGGCGCGCTTGTTAAATGCTTACAGCGAAATTGGAAAACAACTCGATTCTCTTGCAGATGTGGTAAGCTTTGGAGTAGCTCCAGGAATGATATTTTATGTGATTAGTCAAGACCACCTGCTCTTTGGCAATTCTTTTCCTATGTACATTCCCTTGTTAATTGTTTTCTCTTATTTACCCTTTCTTATTCCAATTTTCTCGGCAGTACGCTTGGCAAAATTTAATATAGATACCAGGCAAGGTGATTCTTTTATAGGGTTACCTACACCAGCCAATGCCCTCTTTATTTGTACTATCCCATTTGTACTCGAATCAGGCCCAGATTGGGCGGCCCTTTTGTTTGCCTCTAAGTACTTTTTATTGCTTTTCCCCATTATAAGTTCTTACCTATTGGTGGCAGAATTACCCTTATTTGCGTTAAAGTTTAAAAATTTCTCCTTTTTGGATAATAGCCTCAGATACTTGTTTTTGCTAGGATGCGGGGTGTTAATTTTCTTCTTTCATTATTTTGGAGTTGGACTAAGTATAGTGCTTTACGTACTTTTGTCGCTACTTGTACATTTAAAATTAATTAAACTATGAAATTTATTGCCGAAATAGATGTGATGCCACACGCCGCATTGTTAGATCCACAGGGAAAAGCGGTGAGCAATTCGATGCCAAATATTGGGTTACCACAAATCCATGATGTTCGCATTGGCAAACACATTAGCATGGAATTGGAAGCAGCTTCGGAAAGCGAAGCAAACGAAATGGTAGATACAGCTTGCAAAAAGTTATTGGCTAACCTAATTATGGAAAGCTATACCTTCTCTGTAAAAGCGAAATAAAAATTTATGCTTAAACCTCGCAGCTATATTTTATGGCTATGGAGCTTGTTAAGTTTACTTAATGCAAAGGCGCAAGATATTGACTATGCAAAGCAATGCATAAAAACCTTATGCAGTGACGATTTTGCCGGAAGAGGTTATATAAATGAGGGGGATAAAAAAGCAGCAGCGTTTATTAAAGATGAATTTGCCGCTCACAAATTAATCCCTTTAGGAAACCAATATTACCAAGGGTTTGGATTCCCGGTAGTTATTTATCCTGATAGGGTATTTTTAAATATAGATAATTACGAGTTAACCCCAGGAGAAGATTTCATCATTAACCCGGGATGCCCTGCTATTTCTGGCAACTATAAAGTATTGCGTTTAGACTCTGCTATGGTAGATAATAGCCTTGAGTTTAAAAAATGGACCAAGAAAAATCTCAAAGGAACTTTTTTAATTGTTGATGAGATTAAGGGTAAAAAGTTAATACACCAAGAGCGCTTAACGGCCATTTTAAATAATGAGATTAAGGCGCGTGGACTTATCTACGACAACCAAGAAAATTTGGTTTGGGGAGTGGCCATTAATTTCGAATCTTATCCCATTTTACATATTAAAAAAGGAATTCTTCCACGCTTAGTTTTAAAGCTAAAACTTACGGTAGATGCTTCGCGTATACCGCATAGTACGCAAAATGTAATTGGCATGATTAAGGGTTCGGTTCAACCCGACTCTTTTATATTTATAACCGCGCATTACGACCATTTAGGAATGATGGGCAAAGAAGCGATGTTCCCAGGAGCTAATGACAATGCCAGTGGTGTGGCTATGCTATTAGATTTAGCAAGACATTACAGCCAGCAGCCGCCAGAAATGAGTATTGTTTTTATTGCTTTTGCAGCCGAAGAAGCTGGATTAATTGGGAGCTATTACTATACAGAAAACCCCTTGTTACCCCTTTCAAAAATAAGCTTAGTGGTGAACCTAGATTTAATGGCAACAGGCGATAAAGGACTAACCGCCGTAAATGGCTTAATACATCCCGAATTATTTTCCTTATTGCAATTGAGCAATACCCGTGGAAATTACTTGCCAGATATTGCTGCAAGAGGTAAGGCCATGAACAGCGATCATTTTCATTTTACAGAAAATAATGTACCCGCTTTATTTTTCTACCTAAGAGGAGAATACCACCATTACCATGATGTTGGAGATAAGGCCAATGCAATTACTTTAAGCAAGTATAATGAGGCCTTTAAATTGATGCGAGATTTCATTAATTCTCGCATGAAGTTGGAATTCTAAAGAATTATTACAATCTTAGCCCTGCAATGCCTATTGTTAACTCTCTTATGAATTGGTACCTCAAGCGCAGAATTCCTGCCATTGAGCAAATGTTGAACCATCCACTTCAGGTACAACAAGACCAACTTATTAAACTACTGCGAACGGCTCAAACAACAGAGTTTGGACGTAAATATGAGTTTAAAACTATCCAAAACTTGGAGACCTTTAAAGAGAGAGTTCCAGTAACCAATTACGACGATTTTAAGCATTATATTGAGCGCATGATGCAAGGCGAACAGAATATTCTTTGGCCAAGTGAAGTGCGTTGGTTTGCCAAATCTTCTGGAACTACGAGTGCTAAAAGTAAATTTATTCCTGTTACCTACGAAAGTTTAGAAGAGTGCCATTATCAAGGTGGAAAAGACGTTTTACTGCACTATATGTTAAACAATCCAGAAACAGAAATCTTTAACGGCAAAGGTTTGGTGTTAGGAGGTAGTCATCAAATTAACCAAAACAATTTTGAGAGTTATTTTGGCGATTTAAGTGCTGTAATGATGCAGAATATGCCTTTCTGGGCGCAATACCTGCGTACGCCAGATCTTAGCATTGCCATTATGGATAATTGGGATGAGAAAATAGACTTAATGGCAAAGGCTACCGTTAACGAAAATGTGACCAATATCTCTGGTGTTCCAACTTGGACCATCGTTTTAATTGAGAAACTTTTTGAACTTACTGGCAAAAATAACTTAAGTGATATTTGGCCAAATTTAGAATTGTATATTCATGGAGGTGTAAGTTTTACGCCTTACAGAAAGAGGTTTAAACAACTAATTAAAAATACTTCTGTAAACTATTTAGAAACTTACAATGCCAGCGAAGGCTTTTTAGGATTAGAAGACCAACCCTTCTCTGAAGATTTGTTGTTAATGCTTGATTATGGCATTTACTACGAATTTATGCCCATGAGCGAATACGGAAAAACGCATCCTAAAACGTATTCGTTAAGCGAGGTAAAAGTGAACGAAAACTATGCCCTTATCATAAGTACCAATGCAGGCTTATGGCGCTACATTATTGGCGATACCATAAAATTTAGTTCAGTTTATCCATTTAGGTTCAAAATAACGGGAAGAACCAAACATTTTATCAATGCTTTTGGAGAAGAATTGGTAATAGAAAATGCAGACCAAGCCATTAAAGAAGCTTGTGCACAAACCAATGCCCTTATCACAGATTATACTGCCGCGCCAATTTACTTTACAGAAAGCACCAAAGGCGGACACGAATGGCTAATAGAATTTGAGCAAGAGCCAACTAATCTTGCCTATTTTTCTGAAGTATTAGATAAAGCTTTAAAACAGCAAAATTCAGATTATGAAGCCAAGCGCTTTAAAAATATGGCTATGCTTGAACCAACCGTCAAAGCCTTGCCTAAGGGTTCATTTCATCAATGGCTAAAAGTGAGGGGTAAATTAGGAGGGCAACACAAAGTGCCAAGATTAAGTAATCATAGGGATTATGTGGAAGAGATCTTAAATTTGCAGCTTACCCAACAAAAAAGTTTGGCTCAATAAACATGAATAAAATTTTAGGAGCATTGGGCTTTATCTTTGGCCTTATAGCCATGCTACTTGCATTAAGCTCGTCTGGGGATAAAGCCGCAGTACAAGCCAATGAAGAGTTTCAACAATACTACCGCATCTATTCTTTAAGCATGCCCAAAACTTTAAGTTTTGCAGGTACTAAAGTACCCCTTACAGATTATGATGTACTTGAAAGATATGATAGAGAATTGCTTACTAATGTGTATTGGCAATCTCAAACAATGCTCATTTTAAAAAGAGCCAATCGTTATTTTCCAATGATTGAACCCATATTAAAAGCCAATAATATTCCAGATGATTTTAAATATTTAGCCTTGGCAGAAAGTGGTTTGCAACATGTGGTGAGCCCCGCTGGTGCGGCAGGCTTTTGGCAGTTCTTAGACAAAACAGGCAAGCGTTATGGCTTAGAAATTAATGAGGAAGTAGACGAACGTTACCATATAGAAAAAGCTACCCAAGCAGCCTGTAATTATTTTAAAGATGCCTACAAACAACTTGGCGATTGGAGCTTGGTTGCTGCCAGTTACAACATGGGAATTGAAGGAGTTAAACGACAAATACAACAACAAGGCCTAAACAATTATTACGAGCTATATTTAAATGTTGAAACTGCTAGGTATTTATTTAGAATAATGGCCATCAAAGAAATTGGTGAAAACCCTGAGAAATATGGTTTCTATCTTTTGCAATCTGATAAATACTATCCGGTTCAAACCGTAAAACTAAAAACAGACATGAGCATTGGCAACTTAGCCAAATGGGCTAAAGACAATTTTATAAATTACAAGTTGTTAAAGCTATTAAATCCATGGTTGCGCAAACCCTATATTAACGTGCCAGAGGGCAAAGTTTATTATATTGATTTACTTAAAGGGAGATTACTAAAATCTCCCTTAGCTAAAGCTATTATTTTAGATACACTTGCCTTAGATAAAACCATTATGGCAGATAAAATGGAGGCCAAACCTAAACCCGAAGAAGAATGACCTTAATTACACCGCATAAATTTCGTTTCCTTCCCTCAGAATTTAAACAAAGAAAATTTGCGCTTTTAGATGTTGGTGCCGGAAGCCACAGTGCAACTAAAACTAAAGCTATATTTCCAAACTGCGAATACCACGGCATAGACATAACCAAAAACTATGAAAATGATGCTGCAGATTTTAAGGCAATGAGTGGTTTTTATGAACTTGATTTAACAGCTTTACAATTTGATAGCATTCCGAATAATTACTTCGATGTAATTGTGATGAGTCATATTATAGAGCATTTGCACAATGGGGATAAGGTAATTGAAGGATTGTTACCCAAACTTAAAAAAGGCGGATACATATATATTGAATACCCCGGGCAAAGAAGTACCAAACTTCCAAGCATGAAACGCACCCTTAATTTTTATGACGATCCAACCCATGTTAGAATTTATTCTGTGGCCGAGGTAACAAAAGTTTTAGAGACCAATGGTTGCGAAGTTTTACGCGGAACTACAAGAAGATATTGGCCCTATATTGCCCTGCTACCCCTTACAG
>VEQB01000504.1 GCA_018883485.1 Bacteroidota bacterium | reverse complement strand
TGGGTTTGATGGTGATGCGGTCGTGCACACCCAGTATGCCTTTGACTTGCTGAACCAGTTGCAGAACCGACTTTTTCTGGTATTCCCATTCCAGTGCACCTGTCAGTGTTACCCAGCCGTTTTCAACCATCACATGAATGTCATCTTTCTTGATGTAGGTGGCCCAGTCGAGAATGTTGTTCAAGGCATTGGCAATGGTGATGTCGCTGCGCTGGTATTGGCTGGGCAACTACCTACACCCGTTGCAGAAACAATACTATAAGGGAAAATACCAGCAGTGGTATAAACTGGAGTTGTAATTAAGTAGGGATTTAAACTGGTGGTTATGGAAACTGGGGCGGTACCATCTGTATATGTAACATTATAAGGTGCGGCCCCAGTAAAAGTTAAGCTAAGTTGCGCAACAGAGGCACTGTTAATACAAATAGAATCTGTACCACTTAAAGCAACACTAATGGCAGGCAATTTAATTACGGCTAACTTAACGGTATCGCTACTACAGCCTGTAGGACCAATTTCTACCAACAATAAAGTATCTGTACCTGTGGTAGCAGAATAAGTAACAGAAATACTATCTGTTCTTCCTGCAACGGTGGTAATGGTGCCAAAGCTTGTACCACCTTTCATTCTCCAATTGTAGGTAGAACCCGCGGTTGGGTTCACATCATAAATTTGGGTAGAACCCGCACAAACGGTGTCGGGTGAAGCTGTGCTTTGCGCAAAGCTTAAATTGTTACAGGCAAATGCGCCAATAACAAACAAAAAAGTAATTATTCTTTTCATGATTTAAAATTTAGTAAGCTATAATGGATGGGGTGGTTAAAGTTGGCTGTACAGTTATAGCATAGGTTTGTGGAAAAGTTGAAAGGCTGCTAGCACTTAAGTTTCCAGGCAATGGGGTAGGAGAGGCAAGGCTTGAACCAAAAGATGTTATAACAAAATAATAAGTGCTATTGGCAGATAAAGAAGGCCATGCGCTAGTATTAATGGCAATGGTAGTTGAGTTGATACCTGATATTGAACCATTTGATGCCCCACCCAAAGCTGTGCCATTTGCTGATCCTAGTCTCACTTCGTAGGTAAGGTTAAATGTGCCAATATTGGTAATGGCAGCATAGTTAGATAAAGTTATATTAAAGTTGGCAGGAGCAATTCCCGAGCATAGTGTTTGATTGGTGGTAGGCACAGAAATTAAAGGAATAGGAAATACTTCAATAAGTTTACTGCTGGTGCTAGTACTACAAGCATTGAGTGTTTCTATAACTTTAATGGTATCTACAATCATTGCAGCAGTTGTGTTAGCGAAGCTTGCTCTGGTAAAGATATTTCTGTTGCTAACAGCAGTTACTACGCTATCTGTTTTAGAGGATGTACTTCCTGTTCCCAAACCTAAATTCCAGGTAATAGTAGAACCTCTGTTTGCGGTGGAGTCGATGCCAAATAATTTGCTGCTGCCCGACCAAACCTTTTGGTTTTGGGCCATTGCGTTACTTGCTATTAGTAATAGCAATACGCTAAAGATTTTGTAAATGTTTTTCATATGTTTTTTTGTTGTGTTAATATGCGTGAATTGAGGAAATTGGAGAGGGTTGAGGTCTAGAAATGCTTTGTGCATTAGTTCCTGTCTCATTATATGCTCTTCCTCTTGAAGAATGGTATGCTAACCCTAAACTTTGGTCGCTTTTATATCGAAAAGCATAAACTTTATAATAGAAAGTTTGCCCACAATCGAGTTGGGTATTGTCTGTAAATTGGGTAAGTTGGCTATAATTAACCAATCCAGCAACAGATGCGCTTCCAATTGATTGTCCTACTGTATAGGTAAAACCATCGA
>VEQB01000094.1 GCA_018883485.1 Bacteroidota bacterium | reverse complement strand
GCGTTACGTTGTCTTTCAGCGGCTTGCTGTTCTTGGTGCTTTTGAATAGTTTGTTGAATAAATTCTTCCCAAGCTTGCTTAGAATATTTTTTATTAATATTTGATAAAAATGTACCCATAATAGTGGTTACCGCCCATGATGATGCGGAAGAAAGAAAAAAATGTTATGATTTAGGTATTAACGAATACCTCACAAAACCGATTGATAAAGAACTCTTACTACAAAAAATAAAGGAGCAAATTTTAGCAAGTTCCATTTTAAAATAGCTGTTCAATTTTGTTATAATTCCGAAAAATAGTTCATATTTGCCCCGCCCAAAATAATATAAGTATATGGCAGTATTAGTAAACAAAGAGTCTAAGGTAATTGTACAAGGTTTCACTGGTAGTGAAGGTACCTTTCATGCACAACAAATGATTGAATACGGCACCCAAGTAGTTGGCTGCGTAACGCCAGGAAAAGGTGGTCTGTTGCATTTGGAAAAACCTGTATTTAATACCGTTGCAGATGCAGTAGCCCAAACTGGAGCTAATGTTTCTATTATATTTGTACCGCCAGCTTTTGCTGCCGATGCCATTATGGAAGCTGCCGATGGCGGTATTAAAGTTATTGTTTGTATTACAGAAGGAATTCCTGTGGCAGACATGATTCCAGTTAAGGAATATATTAAATCTAGAAATTGCACCCTGATAGGTCCAAATTGCCCAGGTGTTATTACCCCTGGTGAAGCTAAAGTTGGCATTATGCCAGGCTTCGTTTTTAAAACTGGCCGTATTGGTATTGTTTCTAAATCTGGTACTCTAACCTACGAAGCTGCCGACCAAGTAGTTAAAGCTGGCCTAGGAGTTTCTACGGCAATTGGTATTGGTGGCGACCCAATTATTGGAACACCTACCAAAGATGCCGTTGAATTACTTATGAACGACCCAGAAACCGATGCCATCATTATGATTGGCGAAATTGGCGGAAGCTATGAGGCAGACGCCGCACGTTGGATCAAAGCAAATGGAAATAAAAAACCAGTAGTTGGCTTTATTGCCGGCCAAACAGCCCCTCCAGGGCGCAGAATGGGTCATGCCGGAGCAATTATTGGCGGTAAAGATGATACAGCAGCAGCTAAAATGGCCATTATGCGCGAGTGTGGCTTGCATGTGGTAGAATCTCCAGCCGAAATTGGAACAGCTATGCTTAAAGCCCTTCAAGCAAAAGCTTAAGGTTTTTTCGTTTCATATTTAGAAAAGTTCTAAATTGCGTGCATCAAATACGCAAACATGAATTCCTTACTTAACAACTCCCTCTTTGATGAGGCTTCTATTACACGCATGAACCAAGCGTTTAATGAAGCTAAACCTTATAAGCATCTTGTAATAGATAATATCTTCCAAAATAACATTGCGGAAGAAATATTTAGCAGCTTCCCAAAAGAGGAAGTATTTAACAAGAAGTACAAAGGCGTAAACGAGTTTAAAGCCGAAGGCTCCAACTTTGAAGACTTCCCTCCCATTTTTACCCAGCTAAGAGAAATGTTTCATAGCAAAGAATGGTGCACCATCATCAGTAAAATTACGGGTATTGAAGATCTTTTTAGTGTTCCAGATGCATTAGGTGGTGGCTTACACCAAGGCGGCAACGGTAGCTTCTTAGATATTCATATCGATTTTAATATCCATGCAGATAGAGGCATTCATCGTAGAATAAACCTATTGGTATTTTTTAACAAAGATTGGAAAGAGGAATATGGTGGCCATACCGAATTGTGGAACGCCGACATGACGCACCTAGACAAAAAAGTGTTTCCTGCTTTTAACCGTTGCCTTATTTTTGAAACCAACGAAATAAGCTACCATGGCTATGCCGCTATTAAGGTACCAGATGGCGTAACGCGAAAATCTTTTTATGCCTATTATTATACTACTTTAAGAGAAGATGCTGCTAAGTACCACGATACCGTATTTAAGGCTAGACCTACAGATAGTGCGCTTAAAAAGGCTTTAACTCCCGTAAAAGAAGGTGCCAAAAATTTTATTAAAAGGCAATTGAGAAAATTAGGGATTACCTTAGGCTAAGCCATGTTTGCAACTTTTTTCTTATTATCTTATGCTGTAACAATAAGTGCTTTATGGGGAGGCTTCGCATGGCAATTAATAGGGAAATTGCAGCTTTCTAACAGCAATAAAGTACTTGAACCTGGGCTGGATATTTGGTTAGGTTTAGCCATCATCAGCTTGCCTATTTCTATGCTTCATTTCTTTTTGCCTATTCATTTTGGCTTGAACCTACTGCTCATTTTACCATTATTTATTCCTGCTTTGGCTTTCAAAAAAATAGCACATGAAAGATGGAGATTATACAAACCACTGCTTGCAAAAAAAGAAATACTGGCAGCTTTTTTAACAGCCCTAGTATGTTTGCTTTTAAGACCAGGAACAGGTGATATTGCAGATTATCACTTGCAACATATTTTATGGGCTACTGATTATCCAATGGTACAAGGCTTAGGTAATTTTAACCGCCCCTTAGCCAATAATAACTGGTGGTTTCATGTTCAAGCACTATTTGGCATGCAAGGTCTTAATCACTTGAGCTTGTTTATTGGAAATGGCGTTTTGTTTATAGCAGCATTTATTTGGTTTGCAAATACATCTGATACACTTACTAGAGCTCACCAATACCTACGGTTCGTTTTTCTACTATTTATCATTCTTACTTCAACTACAGCCTTTGTTGGAGCAGTAACTCCAGACTATGTAATTACCTTAAGTTTGTTTCTACTCGTAGATTTATACCTAAGAAAAGAAAGTGATCTATATGGTTCTCTTATTATTATTATTTGCGCTTGGTTACTCACTATTAAAGCTACTGCTATCACTTTTTTTATGCTACCCTTACCCATAGTTTGGTACTGGATTAAACATAAAAATATAGCTCAATTTTTAAAAACCAGTGCAATTGTATTGCTCTTTCTTATTCCATGGATTATTGGCAATATTTGGGTAAGTGGTTATTTGCTTTATCCTTTTAGTCAAATTGATTTGTTTGCGGTTGATTGGAAAATGCCAGCCTGGCTAGGAGAATTTGAAAGATTTGTGTTAAAACAATGGGGAAGAGTTCCATATCAAGACCCAAAAATTACTGCAACGCTTAGTTTTTCTGAGTGGATTAAATTATGGTTTGCTCAACTCGATCTAATGAATAGATTACTACTCATAGGTTCAATACTAGCCACACCTATTGTTATTTGGAAAAACTATAAAAACCCTTACCTGCTTTGGGTAATAATTTTCCTTTTGGTTGGCTTTGCATTATTGTTTAACAATGGACCTCATCCACGCTTTCTGTTTGCCTACATGGTTAGTATGATTGCCTTACTCGCAGGTACATTTGGTCCTTCTAAATCATTAAACCTATTGCCAGAAATAAGTAAAAAACTATTGTTTATTTTATTCTTTTACCTCTTCTTATTTAAACACAACAACTGGTATTTAGGTCCAGAAAATTTTGTTTACCCTAAGCCTTATCCTAAACCAGCCATAGAAGAAAAATTACTAAACGGACAAGTAGTTTATATTACGCCAAATAACAATACCTGTTGGGACCAATTTCCTTGTTCGTATTATTATATAGATTCTATAGCGCTTAGAGGTTCTAGCCTTAGCGAAGGTTTTAGATGGCAAACAATGCCCAAACCTTAATCCCACTTTTTCTTAAAATCGCCACGCGAGAAGAATTTCTCTATTAAGCAATACAACAAAATAAAGAAGTAACGGCTGCCCATTTCTCTTATCTTAAGATTACTTACGCCGTGCTTTCTATTGGTCCATGAGTTGGGTATAACGGCATAGCTATATCCTCTAATAATTGCCTTTAAAGGAATCTCCACAGTAAGGTTAAAATGAGGCGAAAGAAAAGGCTTAACGCCATCTATGGTTTCCTTTTTGTACAATTTAAACGCATTGGTTACATCGTTATATTTTATACCAAATAACAAACGCACAATATTGTTAAAAAACCTATTGAGATACAATTTATGCTTGGGATAATCATATACCTTACCGCCTTTACTCCACCTTGTGCCAAACACACAATCGTAGCCTTCTAACATTTTGCGGTAGAACACCACTAAATCATCCGGAGAATCGCTTAAATCTGCCATTACCACTGCCACACAATCGCCAGAAAATCTTTCTAACCCATAACGCACTGCATACCCAAAACCATTAGGACCTTTATTGGTATGCACCACTAGACTTGGCACACTGTTTTTTAGGTTAGAAAGTACTTCTAAGGTATTGTCTTTAGAATTATCGTTTACCACTAAAATTTCGTGTGGTATTTGCTCCTTGCTTAAGGTAGCATGCAACTTCGTTAGCGTTTCACTAATTCCTTCTGCTTCATTGTAGGCTGGTATTACAACACTTAATTTCAAGGCTTCTTTCTTAACAATCTTTTACAATCATACGCTCGTTCATGCGGTCGTGCATTTCTACTAACGTAGCCTCTAAATCAAATTTCCAATTCCAACCTGGATAATGTGCCTTAAACTTATTTACATCACTAATATACCAGATATGATCGCCAATTCTGTTGGTTTCACTATAACTAAAGCTCATTTTATTACCACTAATTTTCTCGCACCACTCAATGGCTTCAAGCATACTGCAATTGGCATGGCGCCCACCACCAGCATTATACACTTCTCCAGCACGCGGGTTTTGGTAAAAGTGCCAAAACATATTTACCAAATCGTAGCTATGAATATTGTCTCTTACTTGCTTGCCTTTATACCCAAAAATAGTGTAATGATTACCTATAATAGCACATTTCATAAGGTAGGCTAAGAAGCCGTGTAACTGCGCCCCACTATGGTTTGGCCCAGTTAAACACCCACCTCTAAAAATGCCTGTCTTTATGCCAAAATACCTACCATATTCTTGCACCATTATATCGGCTGCAACTTTGCTGGCGCCAAATACGCTGTGTTTGGTTTGATCCACACTCATGCTTTCGTCTATACCATAGTTAAAAAATGTATGCTCTTCAGAAATTTCCCAACGTTTTTCTAACTCAATTAAGGGCAAATAGTTAGGCGTATCGCCATAAACTTTATTGGTAGAAGTAAATATAAAAACCGCCTCAGGGCAATGCAATCTGGTAAGCTCTAACAAGTTTAATGTGCCTGTTGCATTAACACCAAAATCTGTTAGAGGTTCTTTGGCAGCCCAATCGTGACTTGGTTGCGCAGCTGCATGCACTATCAAGGCAATGTCTTTACCATACTCACTAAATATAGCTTCTAAAGCATTGTATTCTCTAATATCTGCTTCATAGGCCTTAAAGTTTTCATACTTTTCTTCTAGCCTATTTTTATTCCAAATGGTTGAACCATCCGCGCCAAAAAAGTAGGAACGCATGTTATTATCTATCCCAATTACTTTGTCGAAGCGGTTAGCAAAAAACTCTACTGACTCTCCCCCAATTAACCCGCTGCTTCCAGTTACTAAAGCTATTTTCATATTTAGTTCAATATCATTTTTAATTGTTGCTCATTTTCTTTTAGCCAAGCAAAGGTATCGCTAACCAACGTTTGAACGCTACGTTTAGGCTGCCAAGCACCATTATTTAAAGCATTTAATTTACTACAATCACTTAAATACAAACGCACATCGGCTGCTCTATTTTCTTTTACTGGGGCAATTTCAATTTTGTTACCCGTAACTTCTTGGCAAAGTGTAGTAAGTTCTTGCAAACTAAAACTAACTGCCTCACCTCCGCCAACATTTAGCGTTTGGTTATTGTACAAATCTAAATGGTGTAATTGGTGGTCTATTAAATCTAATAAATCTGCTGCATGCAATACATCTCTAGTTTGCTTACCCGTGCCACCATAGCCAATATAAGAAAGTTTGTTTTTAAAATAATGCCTAGCCAACCAAAGCACCAACACGCCTTGGTCTATCTTACCCATTTGCCAAGGACCACTAATAACACCACAGCGATTAACAATAGTTTTTAGGCCACGCAATTCATTGTATTCTGTAATCAATAACTCAGAAGCCAACTTGGTGGCCCCATAAAAACTGCGGCTCCCTTCTAATGGAAAATCTTCGCTTACCCCTTTAGAAGAAATTCCTCTAAGTGTTTGTTCATCTAACCACTGAAAGCGGGTATCCGTTTCTTTCCAAGCTGCACTTTCTAAGTTTTTAATGGGATAAATTCTGCTGGTAGAAAGAAATATAAAAGCAGCTTGGTGCTTGCTGGCAAACTCTAAAATATTGGCTGTTCCCATAAGGTTTGCCTGTATTAAAGGCATAACCGGAGAATTTATACCCGACAAAACACTCGGATCTGCAGAGGCATCAATTACCACATCTACTTGGGCAATAGCGGCTAAATCTTCTGGGTTGCGAATGTCGCCGTGTTCAAAAAACACCCCATGCTCTTTTAATCGAGGTAAATTAAGTTCAGAACCGCGTCTGCGAAGGTTATCAAAGGTGATAATTTCCCAGTTTGGGTGCAATTGTTTTAACCCAATAGCTAGGGTTGAACCTACAAAACCGGCGCCTCCGGTAATTAAAATGCGTCTCGACATACCTTTAACAAAGATGCGCAAGTTTAGCAATAAATTGGGAATTAGGAATCGTTTTCTTTACTTGCACATAGCATATGAAGATATCTAACCCTGCTTTTGCTATTGGTATTAACTTATTTCTATTCTATTCTGGAATAGTTGTCATACCCCAACTTATGCTATTGGTGGGCTTTTCTATCCATTTATTTTATATTTTACCCATACTTTTACTGGCAGGTGCTGGATCTTATATTTTTCAAAGGAATTATTTAAAAACTAGAGGTAGTAAAGTTTTTTTATTAAACGGCGCCATTAGCCTTTTACTTATTATGTTATGTTTGGTTTTTGCTGGCTCCTTTTACGATACCAGTTTCGATGGCAATTGGTACCACCAAGATGCTATGTATTTGCTGGAAAATGGCTGGAAACCCCTCTATAAAGTATTGCATGAATCTGAAACATCTTTCTCACAAAAATATTTAAATCATTTTCCAAACGCCTCTTGGGTGGCTGGTGCGTTTATCTATAAAATCATAGGAAATATTGAATGCGCCAAAGGCATAAATTTACTGCTACTTTTAGCCATAATTGGACCTGCATTTTTTTTATTTAACAAACTGTTAAAGGGCCATTCGCTGGCTGCCTTTCTAATTGCCCTAGCCACTGCAGCTAACCCAGTTTTGCTAATGAACTTGGGCAATACTTATGCAGATGGACAAGTAGCGGCCTTGTTTACACTAGCCCTTATTTTTGGAAGTTTGCAAATTTTAGACACCGGTTGGGTTATGGGTTTTTTTGCCTTATTAGCAGCGGCTATTTTGGCCAACCTAAAATTTACCTCGGCAGCTTATGCCTTTCTTTTAGTGAGTGGCGGCTTGGTTTATTTATGGTATTTAAATGCCTATTTGTTACGTAAAATTATTGCAGTTGGTCTAGTTTGGGGCCTTTTTACCTATGGCATCTTTGGCTTTAGCCCTTACCTAAGTAATTGGCTACGCATGGGACATCCACTCTACCCATTATCAGAAGGTAGAGCTAAATTCTTTAATCCAGAATCCATTTATCCTGCTAATTTTTTAGATAAAAATCCGGTTCAAAACTTCTTTTATAGTTTATATGCCAAGCCTGTTTGGAGCAGAAACCCAGAACAAGCACAACTAAAAACACTCTTTGGAAAAACGCCTCTTAGCTCCTATGAAGTGGGTATGCCAGAGCTTGCCGCTATGGGCCCCTTAGCTGCTGAAGTATTTACTTTGTTATTGCCACTTTTTATTTTTGCTATGTGGCGCTCTAAAAAAACAGAACGTACTTATTTCCTTCTCTTAATTGGACTAATTCTTCTCACCATTTTTATAAACCCAGAAGCCTGGAT
>VEQB01000503.1 GCA_018883485.1 Bacteroidota bacterium | reverse complement strand
CAAAAACCCCATTAAATGTTATGTTCAAAAATGGCCTGTTTTTGCCATCATCCTTGTAATTATCAGTATATCAGATTGTTATTCCGTGTGGTATCTGTGTGGTATCTGGCTTGTAAATAACTGACTTACAGCAATATATTCCGTGTGGTATCTATGTGGTATGTGATTTTTTGGAAGGCTTGTTCGGCTTGCCAGTTACGCATGAAAAATAATAAGCTCCAAAATGAAGAAGAATTACAAAGCTGGTTCATTAAGCAAATTGGTAATTTTCTTAAAGCAAAAAACAAGCAAATGGTGGGATGGGACGAAATTCTGGAAGGTGGACTTGCACCTAATGCGGTTGTGATGAGTTGGCGCGGTGAACAAGGTGGTATAGAGGCTGCTAGAATGGGGCATCAAGTAATTATGACGCCTGGCGTACCTTGCTATTTTGATCATTACCAAGGCGATCCAGAGTCGGAGCCTAAAGCATTTGGTGGGTTCAACCCGCTAAAAAAGGTATATTATTACGAACCTGTACCAGCGGATTTAGAGGATTCTTTAAAGCATTTAGTGTTGGGTGCTCAAGGTAATGTTTGGACAGAATACATGACCGGTTTTAACCAGGTTGAGTATATGATTTTGCCCCGTATGCCTGCCATGGCCGAGGTTTTATGGTCTGAACCAAGCCAAAGAAATTGGGAAGATTTTAGTAAAAGAGTGGAAGCCCATATGTTAAATTGGGAAAGACAGGGCTACCAATATTCTAAAGGCAATACCAAAGTTTCTATTTCACCAATTATGGTTAATAATCAATTAAAGGTTAGCTTAGGTTCTGATATTTATGGAGCAGAAATTAGATATACCACCAACGGAGTAAAGCCTGGATTACAAAGTAAATTATATTCGGATTCTATTTTAGTGGATACCTCCATGTTGGTTCAAGCCATTTTGGTAAGAAACAATCAGGTTTTAAGTTTACTACCATCCCAACAGGAATTTGTAAAACATAAGGCTATTGGAGCAAAAATTAAATATGCGCAAGCACCAAGTAACAGTTTCCAAGCAGAGGGAGAGAGCACTCTGGTAAATGGGATAAAGGGCAATCTAGCTACAAGACCCAATTGGATAGGCTTTCTGGGTAAAGACTTAAATTTTACGGCAGAGTTAAGCGATTTAAAAGCTGTAAGCTCAATTGGGATAAGCTTCTTACATTTTTATCGTGCATGGGTATTTGCACCAACCACTGAAAGTTTTTCTGTTTCAAGAGATGGTATTTCTTGGTCTGAACCTACGATTGTTAATAATGATTTAGCACCAAATACCAATGGATTATTTAGTAAAACGTTTTCATGTGCCATCAAAGAACAAGATGTTAAATTTATAAAAGTAATTGCTAAAAATGTAGGCGTTTGTCCGCAAGGTCATGCTGGCGAAGGAGAAAAAGCATGGTTATTTGCAGACGAGTTGGTAGTAGAATAAAAAATTTGCGCGGCATACGAAAGTTTTTATATTTGCACCCCCGTGTTGGAAGACATAGGAAACGCCCGGGTGGCGGAATTGGTAGACGCGCTGGTCTCAAACACCAGTAACTTCACGGTTGTATCGGTTCGACCCCGATCCCGGGTACTCAAAATCAGAGATTAGATAATTACTTAAATTATTATTTATCTCTGATTTTTTTTTGCATAAACATTTATCCTATTTGTAGGAATTGAGTTAGCCTGTTTGTTTGGTAGTAAACATGCAGAATTCTTACCTTGTTGCAATGAAATTTTTAAAGCAGCTATTGGGTTGGATAAGTTTATTTTTTTTAACAAATTTGGTTAGTGCAACTTGTTTTGCATGGGGATTTTATG
>VEQB01000502.1 GCA_018883485.1 Bacteroidota bacterium | reverse complement strand
CTCGTGCACCGTATATTAAAATCGCTTGTTGAAAAGGGCCTGTTAATTAAGCTGGGAAAGCCCCCCAAAACAGTTTACCGCTGGCAAGCAAGCCCTTTGCTTGCATCGGCCGCCAATATTTTTAATCAAGTCCAGAACGAATATTTGCGGCAACATTTTTTAGTAATTACCGAAACCGGTGGCTTTCTTGAGGGTTTTGATGGATTTGCCAATTGGTGTAACAAACGAAAATTGCCCATTGAAAAAACATATAACGAGTTTGTAGCCACACGAAATAAACTTACTCATTTTTATTGTGAAGATGGTTTGATTGACGGTATGAATAAGCTGAAAAATACAATATGCTAAGCAAGGCCAAAACAAGTTTTTAATGCAAAAGTTGGTGGAGGTTATTGCACAGCGGCTTGTATCTTTTGTGCAAACAACAGGGGCTAATGCGATTGGTTATATCCCTCCCACCATAAAGCGTGAAACACAACTGATGCAATATTTAAGAAATTCAATTCCACTAAATATTCCACAAGTAAACATCCAGAAAATTAGCGGCATAATACCTGTACCGCAAAAATCACTGTCGAAAATAGAAGAACGCATAACCAATGCTAACGATACATTTGCAGTCTTTGAAAAGAATCAGTACGATACGGTGCTGCTTATTGATGATGCTGTTGGTTCGGGAGCGACCCTTAATCAAATAGCAAAAAAAATAGTAGATAAAAAAGTTGCTAAGAAAGTAATTGGATTAGCCATTGTTGGTAGTTTCAAAGGTTTTGATGTGATTACAGATGTGTGAAGGACCTTTGTAAGATATTTATAAATATGAATTACTCTCTGTTTGAGGTTGGGAGATTACATAATCTAAAATTTAGAATTAAGAGATGGAAATCAATAATTCTGAGGAGGATGAATGTTGACCAAGTTATTTTGTACTAAAGGTTATTCTATCTGCTGCCAATACTTTCCAAGTTCTTTGGTGTTGCAGGTAACTTATCACTGCAAAATTTTCCATGTTAAAATCTGGATTATACCCTATTTTAATAGTACCCTTATCTTTTCCATCCGTATTTAGGGTGTAGAAGTTACGCACTAAATTATGGTGGTGCAAAACCAAGCCAGAGTTTTCGCCACCCATTACCATATTGTTGATGCGCTTTTGAATAAAAGCTACTCTTAAATCACATGAATCTATATTTCCCCAAGCTTGATAGGTTAGCAGCATACTGTCTTGTCCCTCCACAGGTCCTAAAGCAGTTCTTAAAAAATGCTGCGATGGCGTATTGATTAATGCATGTAAGGTGCGGCCAATACCTGGTTTATCACTACCGGCAAAATCTTTGTCGCCACCATTTATAAATGCCATAGGCGTATAGGTAGATGATAACCATTTTTTCTTAAGGTAGGTTTGCTGGCGTTTGGTATAATTTGAATCAGAATAAGGATCAACCCAACCAGATCTATTCCAAATATCTACATGGAAGTCTATTACATAAACCGCTAAACCTACACTATCACTCATGTGAATAAGTTCCCCCATAAATTCATCTGCCACTGGGCAACTACTGCAGCCTTCAGATGAAAACATTTCTATGAGAATGGAAGGTTGATATAAAATAGGCTTTTGCGCTGCCGCGTTTTCTGTTGGTTTTACTTGCGCCCCAACATGAGTTAAACTAAAGCTTAATAAGATAAAATAGCTTATCGTTCTTCTTATTTGAACCATATTTTTTGTGTATCTATTAATTGTTCTTCTACAAAAAGTGAGCAATGATAAAGTCCTTTGGCAGAAAAGCCATGGTTAAAAACTACTTCATTAATGGGTTGATCCAAAACTATGGGTA
>VEQB01000093.1 GCA_018883485.1 Bacteroidota bacterium | reverse complement strand
GCTGTAGGCGTGGTTGTAGAATTGGGTATAGGCATCTTCTACATGTTTGTAACGGGGATTATTAATAACAGAGCGGTAAACCTGACAAAAATAAGCATTGCAACTTACCGCAATAGCTCCTCTTAATTGCAAAGGAGAACCGTGCGGATGGCAACCAACAAATAAATATCCATGGTTGCAAGAGTAACTTGTAGCAGGATTCAAAACTCTTTCTTGTTGCCCCATTAAACTCATTATAATTTTAAAAATAGAACCGGGAGGGTACGGGGCCGAGATAGGTCGATTGAACAGTGGTTTATAGGGGTCATTTAATAGTGCCATGTAATTGTTGCCGCGGTCGCGTCCAATTAACAAATTAGGGTCATAGGTGGGTGAACTTACCAATGATAAAATTTCTCCTGTAGCCGGTTCTATAGCAACAATACTCCCAATCTTATTTAACATTAACTCTTCGCCAAGTTTTTGTAGTTCTTGGTCTATACTAAGGTTAATATCTTTACCTGCAATAGCAGCTGTATCAAATTCTCCATTTTTATATCGCCCTTGCGTTCTACTTTTGCTATCAACTAAAACATAGCGAGTTCCTTTTTTCCCCCCCAACTCTTCTTCGTAAATTCTTTCTACGCCGCTTTGTCCAACAAAATCTCCCATGCGGTAATAGCCATCACTTTTCTCTATTTGAGATTCTGTTACCTCCCCAATATAACCCATTACGTGTGCAGCATTGCTGTGTTTGTATTTTCTATCGGTTCTCACTTCCACAAAAAAACCTTGAAAATCGAAGAGCTTTTCTTGAAATGCTGCGTAAGTTGGAATGGTAATTTGCCGTTGAAAAACTATAGGCCTCCAAGGGCTATATCCCTTTTGACGCCTTAAGCGCGCAAAGGTTGCTATAAACTCATCTTTACTAATATTTAAAACCTTACAAAAGCCTAACGTGTCTAAGTTTTTTACTTGTTCTGGTATTACAGATAAATCATATACCGCATCATTATATACCAACAACTCTCCATTTCTATCATAAATTAGACCTCTGGCAGGGTAAATGGTTTGTTCTTGTAGTACGTTGTTTTGTGCAAAATATACATAGGAAGTATCTATTATCTGTATGTAAAATAAGCGAGCAATATAAATAAGCGCAACACTTAAAAATATTATCAACAATACCATTTGTTTCTGTTTGTTTTCCATGCTTATCGCTGTTTTACGCTTTTGTAAAACAACAACTCTCCTAGCATAATTATGGCTACACTAAAGGTAGTGCTTAAGATTATTCTCATTACCGTTCTAAAGAATTCTCTAAAACTATATACCTCTAAAAAGAATAAGAAGAAGTGATGCGCCAAAACCAAAATAAAGGCATAAAACAAAAACCATATAGGTCCTTTTTGAGAAATACTTGGCGTTATATTACCCTCTAAATCTTCTTTGGAAGCCGCAATCTTAAGATAGAAGCCTCTTAAGTAACCCATAAAAACTGTAGCTGCCATGTGCAAGCCTGGCGTGCTGCTAAAACTATCCATAATCACTCCAGTAATAAATGAAATCACTAATACTTTCCATGGTTTAATATTTACGGGAAGCCCTAGAATGAATATTACATAGATAAAGGGATTGATATACGTGTTTAACTCAATATTATTTACAATAAGTATTTGTAAAAAGAGGATGCCAATAAACCTCAGGAAATATGTTATTAAATCAATTATCACTTTTATTCAATGCCTCCAATGCTTGTTGCTCTTCCTTTAAAATATTCCTTATTACATAAACATTTTTCAATTCAGAAAAATTGGTATGTAATTCAACCTTTATCGTATGAAAGTTTTCGTCGGCTTCAATGGAATGACTATACACTTTTCCTACCGAAATGCCTTGGGGAAACAAGGTGGAATAATTGCTAGTTACAATTTCATCATTACTGGTTACAGGCACATGTTTATTTACATATTTAAGTGATGAGTAAGTTGGGTCATCGCCATTCCACTCTAAAGAACCAAAAGCATTATTCTTTTTTATCATACAGCTAATTTTGGTGTTGCTGTTTAGGGCCGAACGTATGGTAGAAAAATGGTTAGATACACTGGTAACAATACCAACAACACCATTGCTACTTATTACACCCATATCTGGTTTTATGCCATGTAAAGCTCCTTTGTCAATGGTAATATAGTTGTTACGAAGCGTTACCGAATTGTTTACCACATTTGCAGAAATATAGGAATATTGCTGCTTGTAAAAAGTGTCGTTAATTGAGGTTTGTGTAAATCCATCGCTGTAGTAGGCATTTAACATTTGCCCTCTTAGTCTCGCATTTTCCGACATTAAGCTATCGTTTATTTCTCTTAAGCTAAAATAATTGGTGGTATTGTTTACGGTTTCATAAAACTGACTTGCAACGCCTCCTGTAAAGTTTAGAAAATTTGCCTTTTGGTAATTATTGTATCTATATAGCACAATAAAGGAAAACATTTCCAATGCAAAAAACAGGAGAAATGTATAATATTTATAAAGGAAGAATATGAGGTTTCTCATGTCTTCTTAGGCTATCAAGTCATCAAAAACTTATGGTTCTTAAGATTCTTTAAGGCCATACCTGTTCCTCTAACAACCGCCCTAAGTGGATCTTCTGCAACATGAACGGGTAGTTTTGTTTTTGTGGCAATACGCTTATCTAAACCTCGCAACAATGCACCACCGCCAGTTAAATACAAACCTGTAGAATAAATATCTGCAGAAAGTTCTGGCGGAGTTAACTCTAAAGCACGTAAAATAGCCTCTTCAATTTTAGAAATTGATTTATCTAAAGCAGAAGCAATTTCTCCATAACTCACACTTATTTGTTTGGGAATTCCGGTCATTAAATCTCTTCCGTTTACTGCAAAATCTGGTGGTGGGTTTTCTAATTCTGGTAGGGCAGAACCTACCTCAATTTTAATACGCTCTGCTGTTCTTTCACCTACCAAAAGGTTGTGCTGCCTGCGCATATAATCTAATATATCTTCGGTAAATTCATCACCTGCTACACGTATAGATTGGTCGCAAACAATACCAGCTAAAGCAATAACAGCAATTTCGGTGGTTCCACCGCCAATGTCAATAATCATATTGCCCATAGGTTCAAATACGTCTATACCTATACCTATTGCCGCTGCCATAGGTTCGTGTATAAGATAAACTTCTTTTGCACCTGCGCGTTCAGCAGAATCTTTTACCGCACGTTTTTCTACCTCGGTAATGCCAGAAGGTATGCATATTACCATGCGTTGCTGCGGTTTTATTAACCTATTGGTTTGAGGTATCATGTTTATCATGCCTCTAATCATATGCTCTGCTGCCTGGAAATCGGCAATTACTCCATCTTTTAGCGGCCTTATGGTTTTAATGTCTTCGTGCACTTTGCCGTGCATTTGTTGTGCCTGACTCCCAACCGCAATTACGTTGCCCGTTCTGCGGTTTACGGCTATAATAGATGGTTCGTCTACTACTACTTGATCTTTATGTATTATTAGGGTATTAGCTGTACCTAGGTCAATGGCTAAATCCTGTGTTAGAAAACTTAATGCGCTCATGAATGCGTTTGTTGAAAAATGTGTATAAACACTTGCAAATTACTACTATTTCAAAAAAAAGGGGGAAAAGTTTTACCTAAATAAAAAGGGTTATCAACATTGAGTTACTGTAATCCAATTTTGGGTTTGAATTTTAATGCTTAAAATGTCTTATTCCACTAAAGTACATTGCCATCTCGTGCCCGTCGCAGTAAGTAATAGAGGCATCGTCTTTAATAGAGCCTCCTGGTTGAATCACGGCATTAATTCCTTGCGCTTTTGCAATTTCTACGCAATCTGGAAACGGGAAAAAGGCATCGCTGCTCATAACTGCCTCCTCTAAACTAAACGCAAAGGCATTTGCTTTGGCAATGGCGTGCTTTAAGGCATCAACTCTGGAAGTTTGCCCGCAACCTATACCTAATAATTGTTTGTTTTTAGCCAAAACTATGGTGTTAGATTTGGTGTGCTTTACAATTTTATCGGCAAATAATAAGTCTTCAATTTGGGCTTCCGTAGCGGCTTTTTTAGTAACTAAACTTAAATTTTCTGGTGTTAAAACAACCAAGTCTCTATCTTGAACCAAAACGCCATTTAAAGCGCTCCTAACTGTTCTGGACTTTGGTAAAGCGCCTGTTTGCGCCAAAATGATTCTATTTTTTTTGCTTTTTAAAAGGGTCAGAGCTTCAGGTTCAAAATGAGGTGCAATTAATACTTCTAAAAATATTTTATCCATCTCTTTAGCAGTTGCAATATCAACGGTTCTATTAAGTGCAATAATTCCTCCAAAGGCAGATACTGGGTCGCCTGCTAGGGCATCTGCCCAAGCCTCAAAAATAGTTGGCCTGCTGGCCACACCGCATGGATTATTGTGCTTGATAATTGCTACTGTAGGTTCGTCAAAATCGTTTAAAAGATTAATGGCTGCATCAATATCTAAGATGTTGTTATACGATAATTCCTTACCATGTAATTGCGAAAATAAATCATGCATCCTTCCATGGAACCATCCCTTTTGATGCGGGTTTTCGCCGTATCTTAAGGCTTTACCCTCGCTCATACTTAGTTTTGCAACAGGTAGTTCTGCACTCTCATTAAAATAATTAAAAATTGCTGCATCATAATGCGAACTTACCTCAAATGCGTGGGCTGCAAATAACTTACGCGCTGCTAAAGTAGTGCTGCAATCAGTATCTAATATCTCCAATAACTGAGGGTATAAACGCGTGTGCGATACAATTAAAGTATGCTTGTAATTCTTTGCTGCCGCTCTAATTAAGGAGATACCGCCAATATCAATTTTCTCAATAATCGTTTGCTCATTGGTGGTTTGTTTTAAGGTCTCCTCAAAAGGATACAAATCTACCATTACTAAGTCAAACAAAGGGATGTCGAATGACTTAATTTCTTCCAAATCTTGTACATTTTCTCTCCTTGCTAATATACCCCCAAATATTTTTGGATGTAAGGTTTTTACCCTGCCTCCTAATATGCTTGGATAGCCTGTTAATTGCTCTACCGCAACCACTGGTATACCTAGCTTCTCTATAAATTCTTGCGTTCCTCCTGTAGAATAGATCACTACACCTGCTTGGTGCAATAGCTTTACAATAGGTTCAAGGCCATCTTTGTAAAAAACCGAAATTAAAGCGTTTGAGATTTTAGACTTTGCTGACATGCATATTTTTATGTGCCTGCGAAGGTAGTAAATGTATGCTAGAGTTTAGTGTTGGATAGCGTTTTCTTCTAATACTTTTTCAATAACTTTTGGAACATGTTCATGTTCTAAGGCTTGCACCTTCTCGCCAATGTTTTGCGCACTATCATTTGGTTCAATACTAAATCTAAATTGGGCAATAATCCCGCCCTCGTCATAGTTCTCGTTTACCCAATGTAAGGTAATGCCGCTTTCTTTTTCATTAGCCGCCTTAACGGCTTCGTGCACAAAATGCCCATACATGCCTTTTCCTCCAAATTTGGGCAACAAGGCCGGGTGTAAATTAAGTATTTTATGCGGGTAGGCTTGAACCAAATGCGCTGGTATTTTCCATAAAAAACCCAGTAAACAAATAAGGCTTGGTTCAAACCGTTGAAGCTTGTTTTCTAACCAATGTGCATTGTTAAAATCTGCTCTGTTAAACAAGATAACAGGTATATTTAGGGCTTCCATTTTGGCAATTACACCTGCCTTAGGATTGTTGCAAAATAATGCCTTTACCTTTATAGTAGGATGATTGGCAAAGTAATTACACGTATTTACCGCATTGCTACCACTGCCGCTCGCAAAAATAATGATGTTTTGAACCATTAGAATTTAAGTTCGTCTACAAATATCTTTTTAAATAAGCTATCGGCATTGGCGTTCCCATTAAATTGCTCTAGCGGAATACTGCTCATTACAAAGTTAGTACGGTTGTTAGAAGCATTGGTACGCTTTGCTATTACCGTAGAAACTCCCACCCAAGTTGCGGGCGGAAACCCCGATTTACTTTCAATAATTCCTCCCGCATACAACGAATCGTACACCAATTGTTGCGTGCTTACAGGTATCTCAAACGGCCTAGCAGATGGGATAATGGCACTCGATTTAAGGGTAGGCCAACCCGCAATTACCCCAGGAATACTACTGTTTACATTTACCCTAAAAATAGAACCTGCAGATGGATTTACCAACTGTCTAATGGGGGTCCAATCTAAGAAGTTAGATAGTGGATCGAAGCCGGAGTTAATAGCTACTGCCATAAACAATCCCCCGCCGTTATCAAAGAAATTTGCAGTTGTTCTTTGTCCTAAAGAAAAAGAGAAATTGGCATCGTCTGAAAACCAAACCATACCTTTAAATAGGGCAAAGGTTCTTGATTGAGTTAAAAAATCGGGTTGTAATTGAGTGTAATTATTGTTTACAATTTCTGTGGCTTGCAGGGTATCAAATACCGTAATGCCATTGTTTTTTAAACGCGTGGTATAAAAATTTTGAACAAAAATCTTACTGCTATTGTAGGCATTCACCACCAAAATATCTGCGCTTACCTTCTTTACCCAAATGGTAGGCGAGGCAACATACCTAGATTTTGAAAGGGCTTTATCTACTGCTCTAATATAAATTGTATTGAATGCGTTATGGTTTAAACCGCTAATACTACCAGCAAGTGCATTTGTATTGTTGTTAATAAAAACTTTGCAATTGCCCCCATTGGCCTTTGGCGTTTCGGAAACTAAAGTAAATCCTGTGGCGTTGGCAGGCAATATAAATGGGGTGGCATTGGTATCGTTAACATATAGTTCAAACTCTTGTAAGTCTTGCACGCCATCTGGGTCGGTACCTTCTAAAGTATAGCGCAATACAGGGAAAACAGTAACTGGGTTTTGGGAGGGAATACCCGCTATGGGTTGGCTAAAAATAAAACGAACTGCTGGCCTAGAATTTTTAATGGGGTAAAGGGTAGAGGCTGGGGTAGGGTCTTTCTGACCCAAATTATCTATTGCTCTTACGTATACAACCATGTCGGCACTATCTTGCCCTGGCGGTATACTAAGTAGAATAATGCTATCTTGGCTAGTAGTAAAGGTCCAAGTTTGCATGTTATCTATGGAGAGCTCGTAGCCTACAATAAATCCGCCTAAAGAATTTCCCCACCAATTTGCTTCCACGCGGGTAGTTAAGCGGTTTTCGCCTGTGCGGTAAAGGGTATCTACCACCATAAATGTTTCTGGTGGAGCAACACTTTTTCTTTCATTTTCGAAGCCTGTTTTACAGGCCGAAAAGATTAAGATAAGGAAGAAAAATAGGAAGGAGTTAGACTGTAATTGCATGTGTAATAAAACTCCTCAAACTTAGTAGAAAAGCGAATGTATAACAACTAGCTTACAATAAATTAATCCTAAAATTTAGAAAAGCTTTTCTTTTAACAAAAGCATTTTTAAGGCAGTTTCTGCGGCTTCTATGCCTTTATTCCCATGTTTGCCGCCAGCTCTATCAAGGGCTTGCGCTTGGTTTTGTGGGGTTAAAACGCCAAAAATAACTGGCTTATTGGTATGTAAACCTACTTCCATAATGCCTTTGGCGCAGGCATCGCAAATAAAATCAAAATGCCTTGTTTCTCCTTGTACCACACAACCAATAGCAATTACTGCATCTATCTTTTTTTGATAGGCCAACCATTGGGCGCCTAAGGCTAACTCAAAACTACCAGGTACAGAATGCAAAAGTATGTTTTTAGCTGCAATGCCATGTTCCTTTAAAAATTCAATGGCAGCATCTCTCATGGCATGTGTAACTTCAGCGTTCCAATCAGAAACTACTAAGCCAATTTGAAATGAGCGTTTTCCTTTTCCCTTTTTAAGGGTAGTAGTAGAGAGATTTTTTAAGCTAGTTGCCATTATTCTCCTTTTGCAGCAGTAGCT
>VEQB01000501.1 GCA_018883485.1 Bacteroidota bacterium | reverse complement strand
TGCCTTTGCTCATAATACTAAAAGAGCTAATTAATAAATCTGCATACCTATCCATTCTGCCCAATTTATCAATAATCTTAGTAATGGCTAAGTCTTCAGAGCAAAGCTGTTCTAACTCATGAACGATTAGGTTTAAAACCAATTCTGTTATTTGATGGTAAACAATAAATACCTTCTCATCCTTATAATGCGTGCGCGGAAACTGCAAGTTTAACAAGGGTTCTACCAATATGTAATCCCAATAATTCATAGGTTTGTTATATAGTAAACCTTGTAAATAAATTTTAGGGTCTTGGCCTTCTGCAATTAGTTTTTCTTGTAAGGGTGTTGGTAGCATAATTTAATCTAAGTTTACTTCAAAAATCTGGCTCGAATAGCCTACAAAAAAAGACATTTATATTTAAAATTAGCAATAATTATTTATACCTAAAATTTACAGGCAGAATGTTGTTTGAGTAATTGAATAAAATAGGCAGCAACAGGTAAAATATTGCCTCTTTTTTTTGATGGGAAATTAGCTACATTTGCCGCCAATAATTGGTGTAACAAGATGCTTAAGTGGTGGAAAATTGCAGGTATTGTATTGGTTTTATATGCGTTGGTTGCAGGTTTACTTTTACCAGTTCCTAATTTACCCATATTAGAGCAAAGCATTCGCAATTTATATTACCATGTGCCCATGTGGTTTGGTATGTTGGCCCTTTTGTTAGCTTCAGGTTTTTATAGTGCTAAAATGCTAAGCACCAAAGATTTTGGTTATGATAGAAAAGCCGTTTCTTATGCATCTGTAGCTGTTTTATACGGTTGTATTGGCCTTGCAACAGGCATGTTATGGGCTAAAAATACTTGGGGTGTATATTGGACAAATGATCCTAAATTAAACAGCGCAGCTATTGGTATGCTTATGTATGCAGCTTATTTTGTGCTCAGAAATAGTATAGAAGATGAGGAGAAACGTGCTAGAATTTCTGCCGTTTACAATCTTTTTGTGCTGCCAGTTTATATCGTACTAATATATATCATGCCTCGCCTTACAGCTTCCTTACATCCAGGAAATGGCGGCAACCCTGGCTTTAACAGCTATGATTTAGACAGTAGACTTAGAATGGTTTTCTATCCTGCTGTTTTAGGTTGGATTTTTTTTGGTTTTTGGATAGCCGATTTACAAATTAGAATCAAACAAATTGCGTTTAAAAAGAGTTTAATAGATTAATATGAAGTTTTTTTTGTTTCAAATACAACAACATAGTAGCGAAATGCCAAATGCTGCAAGTACAGAAAAGTATTATGTAGTAGTGGGTGTAATTGCCATCCTATTTTTAGGTATTGTGGGTTATTTAGTGAGCATGGATAAAAAAATAAAGGAGTTGGAAAAATGAAAAAAAGTAGCATCATAGGTTTAATTATCATTGGAATTGCCATTGCCGCAATCGTAAGTATGTATGGCGATGCCAGTACCTATGAAAACTTTGAAGTAGCCAAAGAAAACCCTGGAAAAGAATACCATGTGGTAGGTACTTTAAATAAAGAAAAGGAGAAATATTATAATCCTCAAGAAAATGCCAATTATTTTACATTTTATTTAAAAGACCAAAAAGGTGAAGAGTGTAAAGTTATTTACCACAATCCAGAGCCACCAGATTTTGACAGGTCAGAGCAAATAGTAATAGTAGGAAGCATGGAAGGAGAAAACTTCGAGGCTAGTAAAATTCTTTTAAAATGTCCAAGTAAATACACCGATAATCAGGTTAAAACATAATTTTATTTTTATTCATGGAACCTATTCAATTTGTTGGTGAACACCTATTCTGGGGTAATTTAGGGCATAGTGCTGTTGTAATAT
>VEQB01000500.1 GCA_018883485.1 Bacteroidota bacterium | reverse complement strand
CGTTTAAACCAAGTACACCAATTTTGGCTCCATAGTAAAAACCCAGGTAAATGTTTTTTAGGACTTGTTTTTGGGGAGGATAGATTTTACTAACCCCCGCCATAGAAAATATAATCTTGTGATCTGACATAGTTTTATAATTAATGGGATGCGAAAATAATTAAGACAAACGTTTTTTAAGAATTAAAAATAATTCCTTTTCTTTTCTAGGGGTTATGGAGTTAAAGGCTTCCTCCATCGTTCTAATTTCAAGGTAAGCCTGCCATGCCCATATCCCAGTCGGTTTCGCCTTTCTGGTAACGACTTTCCCAATAATTTTCGTCGATTGTTGGCATGCTGTTAATTGTTTAAGTTTTCACAATGTATATTTGCGCAAAATAACCCAAGGAATGAAATTTTTTATTGATACAGCTAATTTGGCTCAAATTAAAGAAGCCAACGATTTAGGAATCTTAGATGGTGTTACCACAAACCCAACATTAATGGCCAAAGAAGGCATAGTTGGTGAGGAAGCCGTGCTAAAACATTATGTAGACATTTGTAATATTGTGGATGGCGATGTAAGTGCTGAAGTAATTAGCACAGACTATGCAGGAATGATTGCAGAAGGTGAGAAATTAGCCTCCTTGCACGAAAATATTGTAGTTAAAATTCCTATGATAAAAGATGGTATTAAAGCTATAAAATATTTTAGTTCTAAAGGCATTAAAACAAATTGTACTTTAATATTTTCTTCGGGTCAAGCTATACTTGCTGCAAAAGCCGGTGCCACTTACATTTCTCCCTTTGTTGGCAGATTAGATGATATTAGCTACGATGGAATGGAATTAGTTGCCCAGATTGCCCAAATCTATGCAGTACAGGCTTATCCTACACAAATCTTAGCAGCTTCTATTCGTAACCCAGTTCACATCATTAAATCAGCGCAAATGGGTGCGCACGTTATCACAAGCCCTTTAGCAAGCATTTTAGCTTTATTAAACCACCCTTTAACCGATAAAGGTTTGGCGCAGTTCTTAGCAGATCATGCTAAAGCAAATGGTTAATTAGTTTCCTTGTTCTATTAAATTAACAAATAGCCTGTAGGCACCTGTGTTTCCTGCGGGTAATTGTCTAAAAAATACAAGGCCGGTGTAAGTATAGTAACCTTTTCCATAGCTACAGGTTATTAAACTGCCTCGTGTTTCTTTTTCATTTGGATCATTCATGCCTATTAATGAAGTATATCTTTGGTCTGCCTCAGTAGCTTCATATATACTTCGTTCTTGAACCCAATTTTCGAAGTCTTTTTCAGTAATCTTATTGGGTGTATTTAAGATAGGATGATTTGGTTCAAGCAATTTAATAGGTGCATTCTCTTGGGTAATTCTATTGCGTGAAATTTTAAATGGAAAAGGGCCAAT
Source organism: Bacteroidota bacterium (assembly GCA_018883485.1). Classification (GTDB taxonomy): domain Bacteria; phylum Bacteroidota; class Bacteroidia; order UKL13-3; family UKL13-3; genus B1. The sequence continues at coordinate 440 of VEQB01000500.1, read as the reverse complement.
GTCGCCTTTAAATGGACCTGCAAAACTATTGGTATTGTATTGCACAATCAGGTTTCCGCCATTGCTCACATAATCCATCAGCTTTTGTTTATAGGTGGTTAAAAGTGGATTGGTATTGTATGCACGAACTCCAGTTATTATGGTATTATAATTTTTCAAATCCTCATTGGCCAACATGGCATCGGTAATGGTAATTACCTCATAACCCAATTGGGATAAACAACTTTGCACTTCGTCTCCTGCCCCGGGAATGTAGCCAATGCGTTTGGCTGTTTTTTTAATATCAAGCTTTAACAATTTGGCTTCGGCTTCCGGAAACCAAGTTTGAATGGGAATATGGTCGTATTTTATTTCACGGATGCTTTTGGTATAGGTTTCGCCATCAACTAAAGCCATTGCTTTAGCGATGCCTTGACTTTTATTTGAAGGTGGAGTTACTT
>VEQB01000499.1 GCA_018883485.1 Bacteroidota bacterium | reverse complement strand
AAATAATCACTGATTCATAGTCCTTCAAGACAACCGAGTCTGTTTTTTTAGATTTGGTTTTAGTTGTCATTTTTTACTGAGAATTTTTATTTAAAAGGACCGCGAAAGTAGGGCAATCTTTTTAATAATCAAAACAATCTCTAAAAACTTTTAAGAAATTGCGCAATTACAACCTGCTCCAAAGGTTTGGTGGAAAAATAATTGTTTTATAAAAACCTCATTATGGTTCAACCTTTTACATATTTTTACCGCTTTCTTTAACGCACATCAAAGGAACAGAATTGTTGTTTAACTCAAAACCATGTATTTTCACGCCATGGAAAATTTTGTGGTAAGTGCACGTAAGTATCGTCCAGCGCGTTTCGACACCGTTGTTGGCCAAGAACATGTGGTTCAAACATTAAAAAATGCCATTAAAAATCGCCACTTAGCGCACGCCTTCCTATTTTGTGGCCCTAGGGGTGTTGGCAAAACTACCAGTGCACGACTTCTCGCAAAAACCATTAATTGTTCTAATCTTGGCGAAGACTTAGAAGCTTGCGACGTTTGCGATAGTTGTAAAGCTTTTAACGCAAATGCTTCGTTTAATATTTACGAGTTAGATGCAGCATCTAATAATTCTGTTGAAGATATTAGGGGTTTGGTAGAGCAAGTTAGGTATGCGCCACAAGGCGCCCAATACAAAATTTATATCATAGATGAGGTGCACATGTTAAGTGCTGCGGCTTTCAACGCCTTCCTTAAAACGCTTGAAGAACCTCCTCCATACGCAAAATTTATCTTAGCTACTACTGAGAAACATAAAATTCTTCCCACCATTTTATCTCGTTGTCAGGTTTTTGATTTTCACCGAATTAAAATAGAAGATGCAGTAAAGCAGTTAAAATCAATTTGCGAGAAAGAAAAAGTTGAAGCAGAAGAAGAAGCATTGCATGTAATTGCTAAAAAAGCAGATGGTGCCATGCGTGATGCTTTGTCTATTTTTGATAGAATTGTAAGTTTTAGTGGTTCAAAAATTACCTATGCAGATGTAATTTCTAATTTAAATATTCTCGATTACGATTACTATTTTAAAGCCACTAATTTAGCCATAACGGGCAATATTGCAGGCAGTCTTTTACTTTTTGATGAAATCTTAAATAACGGTTTTGAAGCACAGCATTTCCTTCAAGGATTTGCAGAGCATATTAGAAATTTGATGGTTTGCAAGCACCCAGACACATTAAAATTACTTGAAGTTGCGCCAAATATTGCTGCCAAATTTTCACAACAAAGTGGAGTGGTAAGTGCTACTTTTTTATTAAACGCTTTGAACCTAATTACGCAAACAGATTACCATCTGAGGCAAAGCAAAAATCAACGATTACACATAGAACTAGCTTTGATGAAACTCTGTAATTTAAACCGAGTTATTCAATTGCATACTCAGCAGCCTTTGGTTGATGAGAAAAAAAAAACTAATGTAATTGATGCGGAAGCTGAAATACCTAAACCAGTTCTTACTACTAACACTAAAATAATTGCACCCCAACCTATAGCGCCTTCATTATCTACAGGAGGTGTAAGCGCTCTAGATAAAATCAAAGCCCAAGTAGCTAAGAATAGAGAAGAAACAAAAATAGAGACTGATACCCCTCAAGAACCCTATCAAACACCTGTTTTAAATGAAGTTATTCAGGAATCAGATTTTGTAAAATGCTATGAAATATATCTTAAAAACCTCGAAACAACTGGTAAATCTAGGTTGGCTGCATTCTTAAAAGACTCACCTTTAACTTGGTTTGAACCTTGCACTGCAGAATTAGAACTTAAAAGCGAAATGGAATTAGAAATGATAAATGAGGAG
>VEQB01000498.1 GCA_018883485.1 Bacteroidota bacterium | reverse complement strand
GTTCTGGATTTAATATAGCTGCTGATTATAGGTTTTATTTGAAAAAGGAAAATATTCATGGGGCCCCTCGTGGGGTTTATTTGGCTCCATTTTTTTCATATACCTACATGCAAAGAACTAATAATTTAAGCATTACACCAGCGGTTGGACCTACAATTGATACTGAATTTGATAATCGGTTCACAGCCATAATTGCAGGTGGAGCCTTGGGTTATCAGTTTTTGTTTTGGAAGGATAGAATTGCCTTAGACTTGGTTTTGTTAGGTCCAGGTGTAGGTTTTTACAAGTACAAAGGAGAGTTTTCTTCAAATCTTACACCCGATGAAAGCAATGAGATTAAGGAGGCGATGAAAGAGAAAATATTTGAAAAATATCCAGGAATTAAAGGTCTTTTGGGTGGAGTAGATTTTGATCTTGAGCGATCAAATTACACCAGATCTTTTGCTTATCGGTATGTTATGCATGTTGGCTATCGTTTCTAAAACTGCCCATTTATTGCCAAAAGTGTTCACACAGTGTTGATATTGGAAATAGCAGGCAATAAGTTCTAGCTTTACCTTTGCTTGCTATGTTGGAAGAATTATCTATTTGGGCTTGGGTTTCTATAGGCTTTTTGGCCCTTGCTGCGCTTGTACAATTATATTATTATTGGTTTGTTTTTGGGAAGTTAGCTTTTTATAAAGTTCCCATAGTTTCCAATGATTCAAATCTTACCCCAGTTTCTATTATTATTTCTGCCCGAAACGAATACAGAAATTTAGAAAAGAATCTGGCATCCATTCTTACCCAAGATTATCCAAAATTTGAAGTAATTGTAGTGAATGACTGCAGTTGGGATGATAGTCAGAAATTACTCGAATACTACCAAGAAAATTACGAGCATTTAAAGGTCTGTAAACTTATTGAACAAGAAAAATATCCTACAGGAAAAAAGTTTGCACTTACTATTGGGATAAAGGCAGCACAATATGAACAGTTGATTTTTACAGATGCAGATTGCAAGCCAGCCTCAAACCAATGGTTACGGCTTATGCAAGGTAAGTTGGCCAATAATAAAGAAATAGTTTTGGGCTTTTCGCCATTTAAAAAAACATCTGGTTTCTTAAATTTATTTATAAGGTATGAAGGTGCATTAACTGCTATGGCTTATTTTTCTGCAGCATTACGCCACCATGCATTTATGGGAGTTGGCCGCAATTTAGCTTATTCTCGCGATTTGTTTTTCAAGCACAAGGGTTTTGCTTCCCATCAACATATCTTAAGCGGGGATGATGATTTATTTGTAAATCAAGTTGCAACAGCAAGTAATGTGGCTATTCAATTACATCCGGATTCTTTTGTTTATACTGACGCAAAAAAAACATTTGGTGATTGGGCTCGCCAAAAAACAAGACATGTTAGCACGGGTAAGTATTATAAAACAAAAGATAAAGTATTTTTAGGCGTCTATTATGCATCTATGTTGTTATTTTATCTTAGTTTGGGCTTCGCCATTTTCTTTCGGGTTGAACCTATTCTTATTCTTGGAATTTATGGTATTAGGCTACTTTCACAATTAATTATCTATTACCTCATTCTAAAAAAGTTTAAGTCGATAGGTCTAATGTGGTTTATCCCACTTCTCGATTTCATTTATCTATTGTATAGTTGGCTTTTTGGGATAAAAGGGTTGGTAACAAAACAAAGAAAGTTATGGTAATGGATATCATTTTAAAATATTTCCCAGATTTAACAGAAAGTCAGATTAAGCAATTTGCTTCGCTTCAAGAGCTATACGCAGAGTGGAATGCTCAGATAAATGTAATTTCTAGAAAGGATATTGAAAGCTTATACGAAAAGCATGTATTGCAT
>VEQB01000497.1 GCA_018883485.1 Bacteroidota bacterium | reverse complement strand
GTGATGGCCGATGATAGGTCTAGTAACTTTCCTTATAAAACAATTGAAGAGATTGCTTTTTTGTGCAATAGAAGGTTTGGGATTGGCGCGGATGGTCTTATTTTACTGCAAGAAAAGAATGGTTTACCCTACATGCAATACTTTAACAGTGATGGAAGAGAAAGCAGCATGTGTGGGAATGGAGGTCGTTGTTTTGCTCAATTTATGCTTGATTTGGGGTTAATTCAAGGGGACCTTATTTTTTATGCAATTGATGGAAAGCATACCGCAAAGATGGAGGACGGTAAAAATACAGTTGCTTTGCAGATGATTGATGTGCCTGGGCTAAAAGAATTGGCTAACGGGGAATTTGAGTTAAATACAGGCTCGCCACATTATGTGCGATTTCAGGAAAAATTAGTGGCAGAAACAGATTTGATAGCAGAGGCAAAAGCGATACGTTACCATGAAACCTATGCTGAAAAAGGTATAAATGTTAATTTGGTTAATTTTCTAGGTTTAAAGGAGTTAGAAATTAGAACTTACGAACGCGGGGTGGAAGATGAAACCTTAAGTTGCGGCACAGGGGCTACCGCTGTGGCACTGGCTGCTGCAAAGTTTATTGGCTTGCCAGATGGCTTGAACCAACTGAAAGTAAAAGTTTTAGGAGGAGTACTTGTAATAAAATTTCATTTCCATGTCCAAACACAATCTTTTTCTGATATTTGGCTAATTGGACCAGCCCAAAAAGTTTATGAAGGGCAAATTTAGTGCGTAAAATTTCTTAAATTTATTTGAATCCTATTTGGGATTTGCCTTATCTTGCCCTACTTAAAGTGTAGTGTATTGATTGTAGTAAATACTCAGCCGTTTGCTTTAGTGTATGCATTTTTTCAGCACCCCTATTTGGGGTGGGTGCTAGAGCCTCATGTTGTTCAGGTAAACAGCAAAGGGGCTTATACGCTTACGCACCAGCGGGTTTTTTCTAAAACAATAGATTATTTTGATAAAGGGATTAGTGGCGAAGATTTAAAGCTAATTAAACTCTTAGATGAGGTGGATGATGATTTTCTTTTCAAGCGTTTTAATACTGAAGTAAAAAGGAAAATTAGGACGGCTGAGTTTTTTCAAAAACATTGTACTAAAGAATTACTCGAAGATGTAATTAGGCCTTATATTGAAGAGCGAATGAACAAGGTTCTAAACGCGCTAAGGGGGAAACCCGTATACAAAATTGGAAACGATAATAATCCCACATCAGTTAAGTTAACAGTTGCAGAAGAGCAGGCCAATATTTGGTTTCACTTTAAGAATAGTCCAGAAGGTATTAGGTATTACCCAACTTTGAGGTATAAAGACCAAAAGGTTGAGTTTATGTATAAAGGCTCTCAAATCATTTCTCAAACTCCTGCTTGGCTTATGGTAGAGAATATGGTTTATGATTTTGAAAAGAATGTAGATGGTAAAAAATTGTTGCCATTTATGAATAAGCGCTATATTCAAATTCCTAAAAAGTCTGAAGAAACCTATCTCAGCAAATTTGTTTTGCAATTGGTAGAAAAGTATGATGTGAAAACGGATTGCTTTACCATAAAAAGCATTCAACCTATGGGAAAGGCTGTATTAAACATGCAGTCGTTGTTTGAGGAAGAAGTAGCCCTAAAACTTGAGTTTATCTATGGAGAGGTTAGTTTTGATTACCTTTCTGAAAATAATGTTCATGCCAGGTTATTAAAGCAAGGCGAGCATTACCATTTTGATAGGGTTGTGAGAAATAGGTATTGGGAAGATGGGAAGTTTAAAACCTTAATTGATTTAGGTTTAAGTCATGTGCATGGCCCCTATTTTACCTTGTTAAAAGCCAAGCCAGAGC
>VEQB01000496.1 GCA_018883485.1 Bacteroidota bacterium | reverse complement strand
GCCTTGTGGTATAAGTTCAACTTCCAATTCACCACTTAACAATTGACGTTCAAATTCAGCGTTTTCTCCTACGTAAGAAGAAATCATTTTCTTCACTTGTTTGGTTTTTAACATTAATCCAATGCCAAAATCATCTACACCAGCATTGTTAGAAATGCAAGTTAAATCTTTTGTTCCTTGTTGAACCAAGGCCGAAATGCAGTTTTCTGGAATACCACATAATCCAAATCCTCCTAGCATTATTACTGCACCATCTTTTATATCTTTTATTGCCTCTTGGGCATTCGCAACAACTTTATTTAACATAGGTTCAAACTATTATTCTACAGTGGCAGATAAATCTTTATCGCATAAAGCTGTGCAGATATCTTGCATCTCTGTTAAAGAGCCTGATTTTACCACAGCCTTTCCTTTAAAATGAACCAATAAGGCACATTGCTCTGCTTGCACCGTTTCATGTCCGCAAATAGCTATAAGGCACTCTATAACCCAATCAAAGGTATTTACTTCATCATTGTAAAGTACCACTTGAAAGCTTTCAGATTCTTCTTCTAAAAGCGCAATGTCTTCCTGTTTTTTAGTAACTTCTTTTAACATACTTTTCAATTACTTTGAATTTCGGGTTTTTTACTAAAAGAGAATTTTGATTCTGTTCCTTCTCTTAATCTTTTGATATTGCTTCTATGGGTATAAACCACTAAAAGGGCAACCAAGGTGCAAAAATAAATGAAAATCGTTTCATTTGGACCATAAATTAATCTGACAAACAAAGGGCTTAAAATACAACCTAGCATGGATCCTACAGAAATATACCTTGTAATCCAAACACTTAATATAAAAACTACTGCGGCCAATAGTGCTACGTGCCAGCTAATTCCTACCACAGCACCCAAAAGAGTGGCAATTCCCTTGCCTCCTTTAAATCCAGCAAATATTGGGTAAACATGACCTAAAACTGCTACCAATCCTAGCAGCATTTGGTAGTTTCTAAACTCAGTGGTATGGGCAATTATGTCATATTGCAAAAACATTAACCCTGTGCTTGCAAGTCCTTTAAAAAAGTCGATTAAGAGAACTAAGAACCCCGCTTTTTTGCCAAGTACTCTAAAAGTATTAGAGGCTCCGGCATTGCCGCTACCGTGTTCGCGCACATCAATGCCAAACATCATTTTTCCAATCCATACTGCACTTGGGATAGAGCCCAATAGGTAAGAAAGTATAACTCCTCCAATTAATAGTTTTGTTTCCATTTACTTTTTCATTCCTTTCACAAATTTATTTCTATCAGATGTGTTTGCTTGCCTAAGGCTATAATCATCTGCTTGTTTAGAAATTTTATCAATATTTTGCTTTAAGGTTTCATTAAAGATAGGGTCAGAACTTACCACTGCCATTATCCCTTTTTGATACCTAAAATAATACCATGAGCCTTGGCTGATATACATAATAAATTCATCCCCTCCTCTAGTTCTTTTTATTTTTATAGTTGCATTTATTTTACGTTCAATCGGATTTTTCACTATGCTTCTAAGTCCTAAATCACCAACACTTTCAAATGTTCTTAATTGTTGATTCCATACCATTTGGACATCCGTAAAGAAGAAAGTTTTTTCTAAGTCGGTCATGTTTTTACTATTCAGTTCTTCCGAGGCATCTTCAGATAAGCGATTAAATATTTTATCATCTACCAACTCCGGAATACTAATGTTAACCACGCGTTTATCAAAATAATTATTTGATGCTCCAGCAGCTTGTTCATTTAGCGAATCTAAAAGTAATTTTAGGGCGGGTGCAGGAAGAATCATGTTTATGAGCATGGTTAGTCTCATACCATAGGTGGTATCTTTAATAC
>VEQB01000092.1 GCA_018883485.1 Bacteroidota bacterium | reverse complement strand
GGCGGAGAGAGCGGGATTCGAACTAAATGGCTTGTAGGCATTGTTAGTAGAGCACCTGCGCCAAGGCTTCGGTGCTCGAGGTGAAACAATAGTGAAACAGTGATTGAGGCTCAGCGAGGCGAATTAAAGCCGTTTGAAGGCTTGGTATTGACTCTTGGGAAACTAATGTGTAGTTTGTTTAATTGACCTTTCTTCACTAAATTTGAGTATGGAAAATGTCTTAGAAAGAATAACTATTGATTCTAGTCAGTTGAATGGCAAACCCGTGATAAGGGGAAAACGTATTTCGGTTCAGACCATTCTTGAATTTTTAGCTGCTGGCGAATCAGAATCAGAAATTCTACGCCAATACCCTTCAATTGAACCAGAAGATATACGCGCTTGCCTTCAATTTGCAAGCAGGCTAATGGATAACCATTTTATTATTAAACCAGTAGCTTAATGTCGACTAAATATTTGGTTGATGCCAATTTACCATATTACTTTTCTATTTGGAAAACAAATGAGTACATTCATGTATTTGATTTGAATGATTCATGGAGTGATAAGGAAATTTGGAATTATGCAAAGGTTCATAATCTCACAATTATTTCTAAAGATGCTGACTTTTCTAATTTGATTTTACTCAATCAACCTCCTCCAAAGGTAATTCATATTAGGCTAGGCAACATGACAGTAAAGGCACTATTTCAATTGCTCTCGAATAACTGGAAATCGGTAACCGACTTAAGTGAAAAGCATAAGTTGGTTAACCTGTTTCAAAATAGAATAGAGGTAATTTCTTGAAGGTTTGATAATTAAACCCAGAAGCCATGTTTAATCAAGCCTCTCATACTTTTTCTAAGCCAATTTTTAGAGGCGGGAGCGGATATAGATTCTCCTTCAATGGTAAAGAGAATGACAAAGTAGGCATGGGTGGTGGAGGAAGCACTTATGATTATGGCTTTAGAATTTACAATGCCCAGTTAGGGAAGTTTTTAAGTGTTGATCCATCGGCAAAATCTTTTGCATTTTATTCACCATTTCATTTTGCTGGAAATAAACCAATTGTCGCCCTTGATTTAGATGGTAGAGAAGATATTTGGTACCAGTATATTATTCAAAATGATGGCTCATATCTTTTAGTTGGAACTCATGAAAGTGTTGCTGAAATTGATAGAAATAATCTAGAATTAGCCACAGGGTCATGTATCAATCCTACTGGGGTAATTAGCACAGTTACGGAGCAAGATGGTACAACAAGAGTTGTTTCATACACTCCTGCCCCGCCTCCTATAAGCCCTCAAATGCGAGAGAAGACTTGGGGGGAAGATATGAATGACTTATTTAATAGTCTTTATGGCTCAGAAAAAGCACAAGACAATTTTATTGATGGTGTGGATTACACAAGAAAAGGAATTAAGTATGTTGGCCTTGCAATTACACCATTTGCACTTCCTGTTGGTTTAGGGATTTATAGCATAGGAGAAGGATTGACAACTGGTGCTGATTTTATGAAAGCTTCAAAACATCTGGAAAAAGGAGAAATAGAAAAATTTACTTTGGAGGCTACTGGAATTGCCATCGGAAAAATTGGAGGTAATGTTTCTGATAAATATTTAGAGGCAGGGCGGAAAAAATTATTTACAGAAGAACTATTTGATCAAATTATAGACCAAGCAAAAGACCAGGCAAAAGAGGAAGTGAAGGAATAAGAAATACTTCAAAATTAAACCAAATCAGAATATTAAATAAAATAAAAAGATGATTAATTATTCTATATTAAAAGGATTATTGTTTATATTACTAGGTATATTTTTGATATATATTACAATTAAATTTCCTCCAAAAAGTGAGTTCGGTCTTCTACCTACTGCAAAAGGAATAATTGCAGGAATTTTATTTATTTCTCTAGGGGTTTACTTTATAGTTATGAAATAAAAGTTATTAATTCATAAATGTAAATGAAAATTCAATAGAAATACTTATCCCAATTTTGCAAAAGTTAAACAAAGTAGAAAGTTTTTTATAGCATTTTATCTTCTTAAACATCTCATTAATTAGTCCAAAATATATATAGGGAGCAAACTGTACTCTTTTTAGGAAGGCAACGCAATGAGAAGTATATTGTTAAGATTTTAACTACAATTAACCAAAAAACACAGATTCATTTTACCCTTAGCATCTCTACTCTTTTTGAATAACAAGTTTTTTGATTTAACTTCTTTTTGAAACATTCAGTCAAGGAGTGATTGATTTGGATAGCTCTATGTCAAAAGAGCCCTTGAAAAGTCAAGGGCTCTTTTTTATTAATCTCCAACGTATCACTTAAATGGTACGCCACCAATATCAGAATATCCTAGTACTTTAAAAGTTTTGGGATATTCGTTAAACAGTTTATCTGTTTTAGTATGTACATCAAATCCAGCATTGAAATAATTCTTTACATGATCAACTTGTGTTGGACTTAAATTTAATAAAGCATCAGAAAACTGCTCATCACCGACCTTCTTCATTAGTTCTATTAATACCCATCCATGGTCGTATCCAGCCCCATCATCAATATTTTGATACTGCAAAAACAGAACCAATGCTTCACCATCTCCACTTGCTGATTTATTAATCAACTTTACATAATCGGAGTACCTGTCACCTAGACCTGTCTTCAATGCATTAGATATTGGAATTGCAGGTTTTACACATGATTCTAAAACAATCAAAATGAGCCAGAAGGTTGTTACTTTTAATCGGATATTCATACTTCTCATCTATTTAGGTTTTGTAGCGGGTTTTACATCTACAACATCAATCTTACCAAATTTAGTTTGAGTTGATCCAGGTACATATTCTTGCATTCCTCGATTATCAGGAACTTGATCGGTTTTTGTACCATTGATAGCCTCATTAATAATGTTCCACTCTTCCGCACGTTCATTAAGGGACTTCTTAGGATCGTCTTTATTTATAGTAATACAGCCATTACTTACTCTTCCAGGATGCAAATTATAACCACTTCTCTTATTTCCATCAGAATTAATTTCACCTGGTCTATTATCCACCTTATCATATGGGCTTTCATCTTGTGGGTCCAATACAAAGAAAGAATTATGATCAGGATTTGTGTTCCCCTTATTTTCTAATAGATTATACGACCCAGTTGAAATTGGCTTTTCATACGCATTGGTTCCATAGGCAACTTGTCCTCCACCCTCAGAATGCCCTCCAGTAAATACGTTCTTAACAAGAATTCCATAATTAGCTTTAGATTTCATCTCCGGAGTAAGCCCGGCATACTCTTTAGCGCTGACAAACTTATAAGTTAACTTAGGATTAGTTTGGCTTACATCTGGAATAAGAGCCAAGGTATTTGTGGCCTTATTATAAACTCCATATGCCTCTAAACCATCTAAGTCAATTGCTTGAACAGGAGTATTAGATGCAAATTGATAAGGTGATAGTTCGGGATATTTCATTTCATGGACAATTAATGGGTCTGGACTTTGGAATCTACTAATCCTAGGGCTATACATCCTTTCTCCGTAATCCTGCCAATTCCCTGAGCCTGAAACCTCGTCAATGCGCTCTTGGCCATTGAAGGAGAAGCGGTAGACCCTTGAGCAACCTTCACTAAGTGAGAATCCAGTGTTAATGGTACTCTTTAAAGGATTTCTCTTTCCTATTGTAATAGGTTGAATCAATTCAGAATAGTTAAAAAAGAGAAAGGAATAATTCAATTACTAATGGATTTAAAGAGATAATAATGAATAGAACTATCCAATTCTATTAAACTCATTTTTATATTCAAAGAATCTCTTTGGACTATGGAACAATGGTAAATGGTATCTCTAAACCTATTTGATTTGTCTATTCTCAAAAATTCTACCAGCAATTTATTGTCTTGCAATTTCCAAAAAAACGTGTCGTTTTTTATTATATCAATTCCCATATTGTTTGACATAAAGGTAATGGTAGGGCAGATGTTACCACTAACAGTTATATTCCCAGTTACGGTTGTGCACAATTTCCAATCTCCTATTATCGAATCAGATAATTTTGAGTGAAAATGTCCACTGTTGGTAATTTTTCTATAGGAGGAATCCTGATAACAGCCAACAATTATTACAAGAATCCATGCCCACCAAAAATTATTTGAGTTCAGGGTGATCTCCATCAACGAATCTTTTCTTTTTATTTGTTTCATCTCTAACTTTATTTTCATTAACTACACCATCCCCAGAGTCAGGTTTTGTTATGTTTGGAATTCCATGTCCAACGAGTTCATGCATAATAATTTCATCAACTGACATAGCCATATCTTTCTGGTCTTTATCCTTGACCGTTGTACTTCGGCCTGTATAAAAAACTTTTGCTGTTCTAGTACCATCATCAGGATTCGTCTCAGTCAAAGTTAATCCTTCACCAGCCTCAGAGACGCTCATATATTCTCCTGTTTCCGAATTAAATGCTCTTTCAGATTTTCGAATAATAATTGTTTCGTCATCATTAATCGCACTTACTAATTGTTGTTGGAAATGTTTTGAATATTTCTTTTCATCACCGCTTTTTGATTTCAAATAAAGTTCTCCTTTTTTGTTAAAAGCAAATTTACCCAATGCTTGGCTATTAATTGCTCGTAATACCTCCTTTTGGGTATTCCTATCTTCACAAATTATTTTTTGCCCATCGGGATCATAAAATTTGATTGGTTTATTGCCAATACCCACATATGGAGACTCATTTGGGATTTCATCAAACTTAGGGTCAATTCCTAGCCATCTTCCAAGTCTCGAATCATAAATCCTCGCGCCAAAATCATAGGCATTTCCTTCGCCGTATGTCTCATTGTCTTTCTCTTGGCCATTGAAGGAGAACCTATATCCACTAAACCTATCATCTTGAAAAGTTCTACCAGGGAGGGTTGTGCCGAAAGGATAGTAGTCTTGGGCAGAAACCAATTGGGCTGAGTAATAGGAAACACCTTCTATGCCGTCTTGGGTTAGTGTGATGTTGTCTATTTCAAAGGTTTGGTTGTTGCTGCTATTAGTAATTTCTAAGGTTATAGGGTTAGTAAAGGTTCCTAAATTGAGGGCCAAGGTGTTTAACCCAGCGGCATTAGTTGAATTGCCGCTGAAAATGGTAGCTTGGTTTTGGTCTTTTAGGGTTACCATAATATCGGAAGGGCTGCTAGAATAAGCTAATTCAAAATTTAAGGTATAATTTGTGTTCTCTTTCAAAGATAAGGAAGTAACAGCACCTATGCCAGGGTTTGTGCCACTTATTGTAAGTTTGTCATTGGTGGTTTCTAATGTACTTCCATTTATTGCTTCCCAATCTTCTGTTCCTGTTAAAAACTGACTGCTTAATAAAACTAGATCAGAAAAATTGCCGTTCTGCCCATTGGGTATTTTTTTGTCTGTTATTACTGCTAATACATTACCCAAATGGTTACTTAACTCATATTTTCTGCTTCCTAAGCCATAGAACTGTGTACCATCATCATATACAAAAGCCCCACCAGATAAACAATTTACATAAAGGTCGGTGCCAACCTGTTTTCTGTTGTTTTCTATATCCAACCATATAGATTCGCTAAAGCTTGTCCATGCCTGTGTTTGAGAATAAGCGTACGAAAACCATTCTCTAATTTTAGGCTTTACAGAATTACTAAAATCTTGGTTGTTCAAATCATGAAATAGTCTTATTCGGCAAAACAAAGCAACTAGGTTCATTAAAAAGCGCTTATAATTCTGATCTCCTGTCTGAACCAATTGGTCAATAGTTATACCAATGTCCGATTCCAATTCGCTTTCTATATAATCATACATAGCAGTTGAAAAATCAGAATTACAACCTAACACATTTTGTAAATAATCTTGGAACCATGCTTTTAATTCTTCTTTAGTGTTTACCTCACTTACTACAAAGTTTACACCGCACTCAATAAACCCATTAGGATTAAATTCGCCTATTCTACTGCTTCCGTAAATATAGGTATTTAATTGGCTGGCATTGGAGTTTTGGTATTCATAAGTACTTAAAATATTACCTTGTGCATCTCTAAAATAGAGGGTGTAATGCCAATCGTTGTTTGAGCCACCCGCAGGTTTCACAATTTTTGCGATGCGATTTCCTGTTGGGTCATACAAGAACTCTAAGCCAGGTTTAGTGCTAGACGTGGTGCGGGTAATGGACTTAATTTTACCATACAAATTCCATTCTATACTTTGTATTTCTTCTTGTGCATCTGCAATTAAATTACCATTAGCATCATACTGGTAGTTGTTTGATATTTGGCCATTTTCAATATCTCCAACATACGCACTAGTTGAAACAGCATCAGAAACCTGGGTTAAACGATTGGTGTTTTTAATATTTCCTGTGCTGAGGTTACTATATGTGTAGGTAAAATCATCATAAAGGGTACCAGCTTCATCTTTTCTATTTAGACTAAGAATATTTCCATTGGCATCATAAGTGAAATTGCTTTCATAGGCTTTGCCTGTTCCTCCACCTAGCCAATTGTTGGTATTTGCATCAAAGTTGGTATTGTTTGTTGCAGAAATTATCCTATTCAACTGGTCATATTGGTACGCCATGCCATTGGCTACAGGAACATTGCTGGAAGTAAATTTTGCAAGGGTTGTAACCATACTTTTAATATTTCCATTAAACAAGTTATTTGTACTCGCATTGAGTCCGCTGCCATTGGTTTCACCCAAGAAGTAATTAGAGGTGCTGTTTGGCATTTTTGTGGCAGAATAATCTCCATCAAAGTAATTCAAGCTAAAACCAAACTCATCTTTGGCAAAATAAGTGTTTGAATTGGCCGAGGATGCATAGGCATCTTTTCCAATATCGTTTTCCCCCTTTAAGTTGGTGGAGTTTACTCCTTTAAGCCATCCTTGAATGGTATAGGCATAATCCACCCCTTGTACCTGTTGTGTGCCTAGTTCAACTCTTGCTAAAGGTCCATGGCGGTAATACAAATACTTAGCATCCTTTTGCCAGATAACTCCATCATGTGAGGTTTCTACCTCAATTATTCTATTGTCGGCATCATAAGCATACTTATGAATAAACTGATCAGACATAGCCTTTTGGTAGGTGACCTTGTTCACTTTTCCACTTATAAGATCATATTCATAATCGATTCGTTTTGCTACCAATTCAGAGTTGCTTATTGAAAGTACTTTGTTTTCTTGAACCAGCGACTTTACATTACCATGAATATCATAACTGTAATGACTTGCCGAAAGATAGGTGTCATTTGTTGCGTTATTATCCACATCATTTGCAGTTAGAATATCGGTATGGGTGCTACTTACAACTCTCCCCCTTAGGTTTTCCTGAGTAAATTGTCTTCCATTTATGGAGACAGCATATCTAAAATTATCATAATATGTTCTGGTTACTTCTTTTCTCGGAAAGGTGCTAATATCTGAAAGAATCCAAGCTTCAAAGCGGTTGTAATCTACCATTCCTAGATCGTAAACAGGGCCTGTAACGCTATTAAACGATGCCACAGCATTTTCTATGATGTTGTTGGCTACTTTTTTACCTACCTCAACTATTCTTCCTTTGTAGTCGTAAAGTGTATAACTATAAACTGTTTTACCTTCTCGCATCTGTTTTGTATTTTGGGATGCAACCATTCTACCCAAACCATCATAATAGAACTTAGTAGAGAATTCGAAATTCTTTAAACAAATTATGGTATCACTTGCACTGCTTCCATATTGAACCAAATGTAAATTCTCATTTTGACAGCCATTCATTACTTTAATCTTTTTAGCGCAATAACTTGGGCTCCATTCAAACACAGGAGAGCTAGCACCTCCATTTCTAGTTCGCATTAAAAATCCATTGTCACCACCCACAAATCCATTTTCATAGTCTCTAAAGTAAATGGAATATAGATTCGAATTACCAGAACTTAACGCAGTAGACCAGTTCTGGGCGGAATTATTTTGAAGTACTGATGCCTGATAGCCGCTACCAGTATAGCTTAAACGTAAAAGAAGGTTATTGTTT
>VEQB01000495.1 GCA_018883485.1 Bacteroidota bacterium | reverse complement strand
GTTTGGGGCTTTTTATACAGCAGAAAATTAGAACCATCTTCTCCTAAGAAAATGGCCTTAGGTTTAACTTTAGTCGCCCTTGGTTATGTAGTTATTGCCATTGCTGTAAAAGGATTAGGCTTAGGAGATAAGGTAAGCATGTTGTGGTTAATTTCTTTGTATGTTATTCACTCTATCGGTGAGTTGTGTTTGTCTCCTATCGGGCTATCTATGGTTTCTAAATTGGCACCTTTGCGTTTATCTTCTTTAATGATGGGTACTTGGTTTCTAGCCAATGCAGCAGCCAATAAATTTGCAGGTACTTTAAGCGCTTTGATCCCACCTTCTGGTGATATCGACCCTTCTATTCCGGTTAAATATCCTTCCATTATTGGATTTCAAATTACCAATTTATATGAGTTTTTTATGGTGTTCATTGTTATGACAGGTCTTTCGGCAGGTATCTTATTTGCCTTAAGTTCTTGGTTGCAAAAAATGATGAATGAAAACCATAACGAATACAAGCCAGATATGGATGCGCATTAATTGCTTATGAGCAAAGCAACTTTAGCAGAAATACAAAATTTTAAAGGCAAGTACCCCAAGCAATTGTGGTACTTGTTTTTTAGTGAAATGTGGGAACGTTTTAGTTTCTACGGCATGCGAGGTATGCTTATCATCTTTATGGTAAACAAACTGCACATGAATTCTGAAGTGGCCAACCTGCAGTATGGCGCTACCCAAGCCTTTGTATATGCTTTTACCTTTGTGGGTGGCATGTTTGCCGATAAAATTTTGGGCTACCGCAAGTCTCTCTTTTGGGGTGGCATCCTCATGATTTTAGGGAGCATTATTTTAGCGCTTGATCCTACTCGTTTTTTCTTTACTGGAATTGGATTTACCATTATTGGCACAGGTTTTTTTAAACCCAATATTTCTACTATAGTGGGTAAATTATATGCCGAAGGCGATAACCGCACAGATGCAGGTTTTTCGCTCTTTTATGCGGGCGTTAACTTAGGTGCCTTAATAGGAGGTTATTTGTGTATTGCGGTTGCCAATGGAAACTTACTGGCAGATTTAGTTCCTGTTGATTTAAGGTGGAATGTGGCTTTTGGTTTTGCCTCAGTGGTAATGATCATAAGCTTACTCACCTTTGTACAAACACAAAAGAGTTTGGGCGAGATTGGAGAATCCCCATTGCAACATTTAGAAAAAGGCAAAAGAAGTTTATACGAAATACTCACTTTCTTTGGGTCGGTGGCCTTTATTCCCATTGTTATTTTAATGGTTTCTAATGATGGCTATACCGATTTATTTATGAAGATTATTGGTCCTTTTGCTTTGCTATACTTGTTGTATGAAATGCGTGGGTTCAACGCTTCTGAAAATAAAAAGCTAGTAGCCGCTTTGGTATTTATCTTATTCTCTATCCTGTTTTGGGCCTTCTTCGAGCAAAGTGGCGGGTCTTTAAGTTTGTTTGCCGCTAATAACTTAAGCACAGAATTGGCGGGCATTCAGCTCGACCCAAATGGGGTAAACAATTCGGCCAATTCTCTTTTTGTAATTCTTTTTGCTGCCTTAGTGGGCATATTATGGATAGGATTGGCTAAACGTAAGGTTGAACCAAACACTGTTGTTAAATTTGGCTTGGGTTTTTTATTCTTAGCAGGTGGTTTTTATGTGTTTTATAAGACCCAATTTTTTGCCAATTCAGAAGGTATAACCTCTTTGAACCTATTTACCTTTGGTTGGTTTATTATCACCTTTGGGGAGCTTTGTTTATCTCCCATCGGCATGTCTATAATGACCAAACTTTCGCCACAAAAGCTGCAAGCCGTAATGATGGGAATGTGGTTTTTAGCCAGCGCTTATGG
>VEQB01000494.1 GCA_018883485.1 Bacteroidota bacterium | reverse complement strand
GAGCTACTTGACCTTCAGCAAAACCGATGGTTGGGTACATTTGAATAAAAAAGTCTTCCTTTTTATTCATGTAGGCCAGACTTAACCCAATAGTTGGAACAAATAATTCACCGTAAAAGCCTCCTCCTGCTGACAGTCCTATCCATGGCCTGAATTGATAGGTAAGTTGTCCTTCAATAGACACATTATTTAGTGCTTTATCTTTGTAATCAACTGTAAAACGATTAAGATTAAAGAAGTTCCATTTGGCGCTGCTATCCAAATCTTTATCAATATAGTTAATGTAATGAGCCTGTTTGTTTCCTGCAAGAGCTTCAAGTGCAATTTGGGCACGAATGCTTGAGCTAACCAAAGAAAAAACTGTCATAAATAAAATTGTTCGCATTTCAATTACAGATTTTTAATTGTAATTGATTTCGATTGAGGAATCGATTGGCAAGTCAGTATATACCCTTCTTTTATGTCCATTTCGGTTAGTACCTGGTTACTCTTCATCATTACCTTGCCTTCAGTGCATTTCATTTTGCACATTCCACAAAGCCCGCTTTGGCAAGAGAAAGGCAAAGGAATGTTTTGGTCTAAACCACTTTGCAAAATGGTTTTGCCTTCTTGCGTTTCAAATTGGTACGATTTACCAAATACTTTTGCATGTACTTGTGCCTTTTGCGAAGTGTTTGCTTGATTTTGCGCAGTTATCAAGAATAATGCCCGATGAATTTTCTCTTTGCTAATTCCCAAATACTGCAAATCTTCTATCAATTTATTTGTCATTATTTCGGGGCCGCAGAGATAAAAGTCTACTTTATTTTTGCCATATTTATTTAGTACTTCTTCTATTGAAATACGGGTAATATAGCCTTTGACTGCCTTCCTGGGACTTTCTTCTTCACTCAAAAAGTGTTTGACTTCTATTTGAGTAGGAAATTCTTTTGTCCACTTTCCAAATTTTTTCTTTGAAAATAATGCTATTAGAAGTTCTATTCGCATACAGTAAAGTAATTTGGCTTTTGGGTTCAAACTTTAAAATTGTACCTATCATACTGTAAATAGGCGTGATACCACTACCACCTGCAATCATCACATAGTGCTTTTGGTGGGCAGGTTCAGGATGGAGGTAAAACTTTCCTGATGGTGCAGTAACTTCTAAGCTATCACCCACTTTCAAGTTTTCGGCTAAAAAATTAGTAACCTTTCCGTATTTGATTTTTTTAATTGTCAAAGTCAGAAAATTATCTGTATTAGGAATGGAAGAAATTGAAAAAGTACGGTATAAGGTTTCGCCTTTGATATTGACTTTAATAGTAAGGTGTTGGCCTGCTGAAAAATCCCTAAATATAGAAGGTACGTTAGCAAACTCAATGGTGAAAGCGTCATTTACTTCTTGCCTAATATCAGAAATCGTAAGTGAATACAAACCTTCAGTTGATTTTTTGATATTCTTGCGTTCAAAAATTTGGTTGTGGCGGTTTTCGTAGTCTTTAAATTCGGTTCCCATCCATTTGTCCCACCAAGTAAAGTACAATGCATAATTGCCGTTAAACAATTGGTGGTGCATGTTGTGATGTGTTGAGGCTGTTTTGAATTGGAGTAATGGAAGTTTTACCCAGCCTTTTGGGTATATTTCATAGCCTAAATGACCTAAAACATTATTTAGCATAGAGAAGATTTGCCAGGCTATCATTACCCCAAAATTCAGCGGAAGCAAAAACGGCAATACAATATGCATCATCTTTTCTATAATTGCCTCTGAAGGATGGAAAGCAAATGCTGTTAGTGGCGAAGGGTCAGTACTTTCGTGATGTACCTTATGAAAGAATTTATAAAAACGAGGTAAGTGCATAGCCCTATGGCTCCAGT
>VEQB01000493.1 GCA_018883485.1 Bacteroidota bacterium | reverse complement strand
AAACTATACTTCTCACTTGTATTTGCTCTCCGCGTATAATACTCATAACGTCTAAAACAGCAGAAATTTCTTGCGCTGCAAACAAAGTATCTCCTTCAAAAGGAGCAAAATTAATTATGCGAAAATCTTTGATACTTAATGAAAGATTTGGGAAACTACTAAATAAACTTAAGCCAATTTCCTCATTAAAATCTACCTTAGCATTCAGTTTCTCATTAACGGCTTTTTTAGTGGCAGCAACAATTTTTCCCTTATATAAAAAAGGTAGTGAAAATAAGATTACAAATAAAACGAGAAGGGCAATGCCTACAACTTTAAGAAATTTCATACTTGCAAGATAAACAAGCCCTGCTGCCTAAACAAATTAAGGTATTATTTACTTGGTATTTTTATGGTAAAAAGTGTTCCAACCCCTGCCGCCGATTCTAATTCAACCTCTCCACCCAGTTTGCTTAGCGCAAGCTTGGCATTGTATAATCCTATTCCAGAGCCAACAGCTTGGGAAGAAGCCCTATAAAACATTTCAAAAATACGGTGTTGAAATTCTTTATCAATGCCAATACCATTATCTTCAATAACCACCACGGCCTCACCCCTTAAAACATGAGCAGATAATTTAATAAACTTATTTCTATTTTCTAGCTTTTGGTATTTAATAGAATTAGAAAAAAAGTTCTGAAGCGCAACCAATAGAATAAGCTTATCTCCTCTAAAATCCTCATGCTGTTTAACGTCCATTTCAAAACGAATATTATTATCTAACATTTCAGCCTCGTACATTTCAAATATTTCTTTAAATAAGTCTTCAAAACTTAAACTAGAAATGGTGAGTTCACCACGTTTAACCTTGTAATATTCTAAGAGGTTAGTAATAAATTCGTCTAATCTATTAATATTTTTAACAATAAGTTCGCCATACTCATTCACCTCCTCCAAGTTTTGAGACTTCTGTAAAAACCCTGCAAGCGCCATAATGCCCATTAAAGGCGACCTCAAATCATGTGAAACTGAATATACAAAACGGTCTAATTCTTTATAAGCCTCCTCCAATTCTCTATTACGCACTTCCAATGCAACCCTTGTTTGGGTATTGGCAAAAGCATCCATTACCACGTTGCGAATTTCGTCTTCTATCCAAGGTTTTTTTATGTATCTATAAACTTGGCCTTTGTTTATAGCATCTGTTAAGACCTGCACATCTCCATAACCTGTAAGTAAAACTCTTAATGGTTCTGGATACTTTTGCTTAATTTTTTCAAACATTTCAATACCTGTCATAAAAGGCATTCTATGGTCTGAAATAATTACATGAGGCGTAATCGTTTTAAGTATTTCCATGGCCTCATCTGGAGAAACAGCTAATAGCACTTCGTAATCCGCTCCAAAAGACTCTTTAAATTCCATCAGATTATTGCGCTCGTCATCTACATAAAGTACAATTGGCTTTTCTAGTTTAGTTTCACTCATCACTTCAAAATTAATAATCACTTCAAATGTATCTTAAAATTTGTTCCTTCACCAATTTTAGAAATACCTGAAGTAGCACCTTTATGCATTTCAATTGTTTTAAACACCTTAAACACGCCCATTCCTGCTCCTTACCCAACAGATTTAGTAGTAAAATATTTTCCTTTGAACCTCTTCCGAGAGCTTTTCGGTTGCGATGAAGTCGGCTTCAATCTTTCCATTTCTCTCCAAGAGCCTGACGGAAGTAGCCTCAGTTAGCGGAAACCATTGGGGAACCGGTTTCAAATCGGGATTTGCAACATCAAGACGTCTGATCTCATCCCAGCCCATTTTGGTTGCAAGAGGGGAAATTCCCAGGGATGCCCCTTCATGACTCATAAGAGCCAAAAG
>VEQB01000492.1 GCA_018883485.1 Bacteroidota bacterium | reverse complement strand
GTGTTATACTGCTTCTTAAATACACAATTACTTTGCGCATCAATGAGCAACAATTCGGATTGATTTTGCAATATTGGACTTAACAAAAGTACAGCAACATAAGGCATGGCATAAGGTTGTGACACATAAATTTGTGCCACTTGTTTTAATTGGTTAGCCACATAAAAACTAAAACCATTGGCAGGATTAATAAACCTCAATTTTTGATTTACAAACTCTATTTGCAAAGAATCAAAATACTCTCCGGGCATTGCAGGAAGGTAAGTAAGGCTTGTATCTGCAGTTATCTCTTGTATGTTAATTGCATTTACTTCTTTGGGTGGCGAGTTAACCACAGGCGTATATAATAATACTTCAAAAGTTTGATTAAGCGGCTGCACTAACAAGGTGTAGGTTAATGAAGGGATAATAATAATAAGAGAAGCATTGAGTAATTTATAGGTATAAGGTTTAGCCACCCTTGTTGCTGCAAAAAAAATGAACCAACCGCATAAGGCGCCAACCGCAGCGCAGAGAAAGCTTACCGGAAAAAACCACCAAATTGAATGATAAAAATCTTGCGAGAGTTTAAAAAAATTACTCATGGCATTGAGTACAATATAGGAAATGGCCCCAACGGTATAGAAGATAAAAGCATAAAAGAAAATAGCATATCCCTTTAAAGAAGGATGCTTGCTAAACCTTACCCGCATGGCAAAAAAGAAAAACAAGATACTAATTAGGCCCGCACTCAAGAGTTCAATATGCGTATATTTAAGCATAGGAATTAGATACCTATTCATGGCTAGCGCTAAATATATCGTTACGGTTTAAATAGGGTGAACCTTTTTGCTTAAAAACGTCAAAACGCGTTCTTTCGATATTTTTAAATCTAAATGGTTGGCCTTTGGCAGCAGTATCAATTAGAATAGGCTTATCTTGAATATGCAAATGTAAATGAGGGAACGTAGTGTTACCGCTATTTCCTGCTAAACCAAGATATTGGCCAACTGCAACGGTATCGCCGATTTTTACTGCTACGCTTCCATTTAATAAATGGGCAATAAATAAATACTTGGCATGTTGTATTTCAATTTCTACAAAATTACCAGCTACGTTTACGGTATCTTCACCTTTATAAACCATTTGGGTGGGTAAACCATCTTTACTATTGAATACAATACCCGAAGCAGGTGCAAAAACTGAATCGCCAAAGGAGTAGAAATCACTTGTATCTGCCCCCATATAAGAAAAGAATTTCCAATGGGGGCCTAGTTTTACCATATCTAAGGCATACAATTGCATAGGAACATTTGCATGGTAATTTACCCAAGGAAATTTTCCCGCCTGCATGGCTAGCCATTGGCCCTTTACGGGCATTTCTAATAAGGTACACGCTGCTTCTGCTGGAAACTGAAAAGTGCCAGGAAACACAAAGGCAGCTAAACCAAAAGAGAAAGCGCAAAAGACACTTAAGAGTAAGAATAATATTCTTTTAATAAATTGAGTAATGACACTTTGGGTTACAGTGAAGGACAATATAATTTCCATAAAGGCTATTGAAATTAAGACCAGCATAAAACTCAAATAAATAGTTGGATCAATAAGAGACTTGAAACTTGCCAAGGTTAAAAACCAAGAAGGAATATCCAATAAAAAGCAAAGCATTCCTAACAACCAAAGTCCTTTTAACAACCAAATGAAAATGGGCGTATTTCCTTTCCAAATCCAACTTCTTTGAGCAATTTCTTTTTTAACAAAATAAATTCTAAGCAATAAAACGCCAAAGAAAATTAGCGTTGCTATGAGTATTCCGGTGTTATAGGTTTCACCAAATTGTCCGAGGTTTGATTCCATAATTATTCAAATCTTAATGCTTCAATAG
>VEQB01000091.1 GCA_018883485.1 Bacteroidota bacterium | reverse complement strand
AGTAAGGGTATTTATTTGATTAAATTAATGAATACTAGCGAAAAGGCATTTAAACTTGTTATTGAATAGCCGAATGTTTTCAAAAAGCTCCTTTTATTTTTGGGGTGTTTTTTGCCTTGTTTTCCCATTCAAAGGATTTACACAATCGTTTGAATGGGAATCGGAGCCCATGATATTTCCCTGTAATGTATCCTTTACCAAAATAGTAGAAATTTCAAATCAAAATCTGTTTTTAATTGGCGATAAGAATTGTTCACAACAATTTTATCAATTCAATAATTTTGGACAATTACAAGCTGAATTTAATCATGGTTATTCTGTTGGTGGATTTGAAGATTTAATTTCTTATGATGAATCAATAACGCACTTTTTAATTGGAATAGCTAATTCTTTCCCCACAACTGTTAATTTTTATAATATTGATAGGTACGGAAAATTTCACTTAAAAATTAGAACTATCACAGGTACTTATTTAACTAATATCTTTTGTGATAAAATAATAAATAATAAAATATTAACAGCAGGTTATGCATTTCCAGGGTATCGAAAATATTACCCAGCTATAGAATATAGATCCTTGAACGGCGACACCCTAGGTAAGTATGAATACCCTTTACCTTGGAATGCCATGGCCAGAAAAGTTTATTTGAATAAAGAGGATAATTCTATTATGCTTTTTTGCTCGGAGAATGGTTGGGGAAAAATTACCGTACTAAGAATCGACACCCTCGGAAAATTGTTAGAAACAAAAGCCTACAGTAAAAATCTTGAGTATTATTCAAACTATTTAGAGATGACAAAGAAAGATAGCTCATATTATATGTTGGTTGATATTGATGACACTCCTAGAAGACTTTTGGTGGGTTATTTTTTAATTCGCTTCAATTCAAAAGGAGATTCAGTTTCCCTTACACCAATCAACAAACGATACAATAGTATAGCCGCTACAAAAGACAATGGTTTGGTTTTAGCAGGAACCTCCTTGTTAAAGTTAGATAGTAATCTAAATGTAGTGTGGGAAAAAACCTTTAAAGAAGGCGTTGAAATACAAAGTGTGGGAGAATCTAAGCTAGGAGGTTATTTTGGTTCTGGAAGAATTTATAATAAAACATTAAATGAATACCGTACTTATGTATTTAGAACCAATAGTAATGGAGATATCGAAACCACAAACAATTACCCTCAATACCAAATTTATCCTAATCCATTTAAAGATGAACTAAGGTTTGAATTGCCTTTTGGAGAAACCTTTAACATAACCCTTTATGACATGCAAGGCAAAAAGGTGGTGGAAGTAAATTGTGTTGGGAGCACCTATGTGAACCTACTCAATTTACAACAAGGGTTTTATTTAGTGAATGTAAACAATAAGGAGGGAAAGCAATTGTATTATAACAAGGCTCTCAAGATCGATTAATAAACCAACACCTCTCCATTCATTTCTTTAGGAATAGGAATTCCCATTAGCTTGAGGGCGGTTGGCGCTAAATCTGCTAGCTTGCCAGATGTTAAAGTATGCATTGGTTTAGGTTCAATTAAGATAAGTGGAACCTCATTGGTAGTGTGGGCCGTGTTGGGCGTATTGTCTTCTTCGTTCAACATGTATTCTCCATTGCCATGATCTGCAGTAACCAATAAGGTATACCCTTTTGCTAAAGCTGCTTTAACTACCCTTCCTAAACAATCATCTACTTTCTCTATGGCTTTTATTTCTGCCGGTATTACGCCAGTGTGCCCCACCATATCTGGATTAGCAAAATTAACGCACATAAAATCTGCTTCATTTTTCTCAATCTCGTCTAAGGTAAATCTGCATACTTCTTCGGCACTCATTTCTGGTTGCAAATCATAAGTAGCTACTTTGGGCGAGGGCGCCATGTGCCTAGTTTCGCCCTCAAAGGGCTTTTCTTGGCCTCCACTAAAAAAGAAAGTTACATGCGGATATTTCTCAGTTTCTGCAATACGCACTTGCTTCTTTCCATGTTGTTCTAATACTTCACCTAAGGTGTTGTTTAACTCAATATCTGGAAACACTACCCCAACATTTTTAAATGTTTTATCATAATCTGTTAAGGTAATATAATGTAGGTTCAGCGCTTTCATTTCTTGCTCTGGAAAATCTTGTTGCGTAAGTGCCAATGTAATTTCCCTGCCACGGTCTGTGCGAAAATTAAAATTAATCACTACATCTCCTTCTTCTACAATAGCAATCGGCTTATGTTGGCCGTCTGTGCAAATAATAGGCATTAAAAATTCATCTGTTTCACCGGCGGCATAGCGCTGTGCCATCAACTCAAGGGGTGTATTGCTTAATTCTCCATTGGCTTGAACCAAGGCGTTGTAAGCAATTTTAACACGCTCCCAACGCTTGTCTCTATCCATGGCATAATAACGCCCAGTTATGCTGGCTAATTTGCCATTGCCTTGGTTTAGGTGTTGCACCAAATCGCCTAGGTATGCAACACCCCCCTTGGGGTCTGTATCTCTGCCATCTGTAAAGGCATGCACATAAAATGGAGCCGCACCTTCTGTATTTAATAAACTGCATAGTCCTTTTAAATGCTCCAAACTGCTATGCACTCCCCCATCACTTACCAAACCAATTAAATGAATTTTCTTTTTATTTTCTCTGGCATAGCTTATTGCTTTTACCAAAGTAGGATTATCCTTTACTGTACCTTCTTCAAAGGCTTTGTTAATTAAAACCAATTGCTGCCAAACCACGCGGCCAGCACCAATATTCATGTGTCCTACTTCACTGTTTCCCATTTGGCCATGAGGCAATCCAACCCAATTGCCGCAAGTATGCAATTGCGCATTAGGGTAGGTAGCCATCAACTGATCAAAGTTTGGTTTATTGGCTAAATGAATAGCATTTCCGGCATACGGTTTTCCATTTCCCCAGCCATCTAAAATGAGTAATATCACACGATTTTCCATAAAGCGAAAATATTCCTTTTTAAAGACAAAAGATGTGATTTATATTAGTGGCATAGTTTTTGGAAAATTCCTAACTTAAAATCGCACTATGAAAAACATTTTTCTTTTGGCCGCCATGCTTTTTAGTTTTGCCTTTCAAGGTAAGGCAGATGGTTTTGATGATATTGCCAATGCCATGAAAAACGGGCAAGTTACAGGAGTTACAAAATTCTTTCACAGTAATATAGAATTAACCCTATTAGAAAATGAGGGCATTTATAGCAAGCAACAAGCAGAACAAATGCTGCGTACTTTTTTTAACCAACATCCCCCTAAATCTGTAACTGTACAACACAAAGGCTCTTCTGCACAAGGAGCTAAATATGCTATTATTACCTACGAAGCCACAAACGGTAGGTTCAGAACCTATGTTTTTATGAAAGACAATGGCAAAGGCTTAGAGGTAAATGAGTTTAAGCTTGAAAGGGAGTAAGCCTAACTATGAAGTATGAAGTATGAAGTACGAGGTATGAAGTATGCTTGCCCGATGAAGCTTTAGCGAAGGCGGGAAGTATGAAGTATGCTTGCCCAACGGAGCTAAATAACTATGTCATAGCTACGGCATAATTGGTTAGCGAAGGTGACAGATATGCTTAAACAAAAAGTAAAATAAACTCCTTTATTTTAAAAAAGAATTTGTAATAGAAACAAGAAGATAAATTGAAATCGACCAAATTGAAATCGAAATTAATTTTTTAAATTTATCATTTCCTGAATAAAACTTATTAAAGAAATAGAAAAAGAAAAAATAATTATATAAAGTAAAATTCATAAGGTCTTTTGAATTTGTGTAATATCTAATGGTAAAAACCAAAATTACCACAATTATATTGAGGATGATTAGATGGGTGTTGTTGGATTTCATTAGTTATTAGGATTTAAAGCCAAATTAACCAAGCAGGTCCATAAACCAATTGATCAAGCAGTTCAGCAGCTGAAGATCCGCCACCGGCAGCTAATACAGCTACAGCAAATGCCCCACCAGTAGATACAGATGCAGCCAATGCCCCAATGCCGCCTGAAACCGCACCTTTGAAATCCTCCCTGCCAATTTTTTCCCAATCAGCCCCAACAATTACCCAAATTTCAGATGAAACCTCATCGGGGTCAACTATATCTTCATTTTCTACCCATGGATTGCCTGAAACTGTAAATGCAGAAGCTGCGTAAACTAATGAATATCTAGCAACTGAAGCAGCACTAAGTATCATTCTTTTTTCATCTACTCCAATATTAGTATTGTTAATAACTAAAGCTTCAATTTCCTTAATTTTACCAACTGCATCCGTTGCTGCACCTCTAATAGACAAATTGTTAAAAGAACCTAAATCAGAAATAACATCACTTATTTCAAAAATATAATTCCGAGAAGTTAAACTAATGCTATTATCCATCATAAATTGATTTAAACCTTCCGAATTATTAGAGTAATTAGCTGTTAAATTCAACATTGTAGTCTCAACTATCAAATTGATATCGCTATTTAAATATCCACTCATTAAACCTGTTGAATCCATGAAGGTATCACAAAAATTTCTATTTTCTTCATAAATATTGTTATTTGATGCAGCATTCCATATTTGATTAATAGCAAACATATCAAGGTATAAGTTATGATAATGCCCAACAGTGTCATATTGGTTTTCGTAATTGGAAGGATTTACAATCAATCTGTTACTTAATTTTAAATTTGAATTTTGGATGTAATATGAATTTGGAGTAAGAAATTGTTGCCCAATTTCTTCAGGCCCCTTTTTGCAATTTGCAAAAGCAATTGAAAATATAACTCCTATTATTGCTAGAACTTTTAAAGATTTAATATTTTTCATTTTTAAAGAATTTATTGCAAAAATAGGATGGATTTTAAAATCCCCCCCCCCCCGCAATTTTTAAGAAAACATTATGAATTATTGTAAATATAATTTTTCTAAACCGCTACTGGTGCCTTAATAGCTGGATGTGGGTTATAGTTTTCGAAGGCAAAATCTTCAAATACAAAATCAAAAATAGACTTTCTATCTGGGTTCATGCGTAAGGTTGGATAAGGATTGGGCTCCCTGCTTAATTGCAAAGTCACTTGCTCATAATGGTTGCTGTAAATATGCGCATCGCCAAAGGTGTGAATAAAATCTCCCACTTCTAAGTTGCAAACCTGAGCTACCATATGAGTTAACAAGGCATAGGAGGCAATGTTAAAGGGAACACCCAAAAACATATCGGCGCTACGTTGGTACAATTGGCAACTTAATTTACCATTGGCCACATAAAACTGAAAAAAAGCATGACAAGGCATTAAAGCCATTTTGGGCAAATCGGCTACATTCCATGCGCTAACAATTATTCGCCTACTATCGGGATTTGTTTTTAGGGTTTGAATTACCTCGCTTAACTGGTCTATAGATTTGCCATCTGGTGCAGGCCAAGAGCGCCATTGGTAGCCATAAACCGGACCTAAATTGCCATCTTTATCGGCCCATTCGTCCCAAATGCTTACCCCATTTTCTTTAAGGTATTGGGTATTGGTTTCGCCTTTAATAAACCAAAGCAGCTCATGAATAATAGATTTTAGATGTACTTTTTTAGTAGTAATAAGCGGAAATCCTTCGTTTAAATCGAAACGTATTTGCGCCCCAAAAATACTGCGCGTACCAGTACCTGTGCGGTCGGCCTTTTCGTTTCCGTTATCAAATATGTGCTTTAAAAGTGTTTCGTATTGGTTCATTGTGTTGCGAAAATGCAAACTTAGCTTTAGGAGTTTTAAACAAATGGTTAACTAGTGGACAATTAAAACTATCTATAAAGGCTACAAAATCAAATCAGCTAAATATCAAAACACATATTCCTTTGTGATTTTCATAATTAATCCAACTTGCATAAAAATCTGTACTTGATAGTTGATAAATTCCTTTGCCTGGATCATATATAGTAAAACATTCTTCATCATCAAACTTCAATAAAACAACATAATGATTTAAAGGTAAAAAAAGTATTGCTGGTAGTGGTGCTTTCAATAAAGTTTCTTTAGTTATTTCCACAACTAAATTTTTTAATCCATAAAAATTTAGTCCGTTATGCATATCAATCAACTTGGTGCCTAATCTAAAATTAGATTTTATGTTAACTCGTATATCATCCAGGAAAGCAAATTTATTAAACCTCTCTAAAACGAATTTAATACAAAACAAACCACAAGACATATTTTGCATAATTAAACAATTTATTTACCTTGACTCAAATTTAGTACCCTCACATCCAAACTGCTTCATATGGATTATAGTTGCATTTAATAGGTTTGGAAAATTGATTATTAGAATCCTTTATGTAAGCACGGCAATCTGTGCAAATATTTCTAAACTCACAAATATTGCAATCTTCAATTTTACTCTTATTGATTTGCCATACTTTACTAAACTCATCATTCTCAAGTACAACATTAAAATTGGTATTATTAATATGTCCGAACTTTCTTGCCATACTTGGACATTGTTTAATAAATCCTTCTTTATCAATTCCTATTTTTCTATTTAGACAGGAATTAAATTTCAAAGATTCAAAATATGACTTAAAATTAACTGTAAAATAATTGTGGCTTATATTTCCACAATGACTTTCATCAGATATTTTGTCCCTAATTTTAAAAATAGCAAAGTTAAAAAACTCGGCATCTAAAATTTCAATATTTTCATTGGAACTATGAAGAATTATTGTTGACAAGGTCGGGAATTCTTTAACCAAAGTTTTAGATTCGTTTACCGAAAAACTTATCCAATCTGGAGTTATTATTTCAATGCTCCTAATAAATGTATTCAGAGTATATGAAAGTAAATTTCGAAAAAAATATAAATCAAATGGAGAAAATGCACGAATTTGAACATGACTGCAACAAACACCTTTTAATTCTTCAAAAACTTTCACTAAAGAGTAATTAGAAAATTTATCAATATCAATTATTGCATTTGTAATAATATTGGGGTTATCCCAATATTCATCAATATTATTAAAAAATTTAATCTCTGAACGCTCACACCAAAAAATTAAATCTTTTAACTCTAGGAATTCAATATACCTTTTAATTTGAGTTATCTCAAAATGATTTTTATGTTTAAACATCCATTCCTTTGTTTTACCATCATACTTAATTATAAAATCTATGAGTGAATTCGGAACTAAATAATATGTCTCTCTTTGGAGATCAGTCAAAATTCCGCGCTTTATGCCTTTCGTAAAGAAAACATTCTTATAAACCTGTAAGCACTTACTCTTGGACCACTCAAATGATTTCATTTAATTTAAATTAATTATCTTACTAATTGGCTTGTAGAATTTACTCCTGAAATTAAAAACATTATTATAAAATTTTAAATTTCCCCCATAATTTATGTTGTTATTCTTAATTTCATAACTATCCCAAAAGTGAGAGTGAATACTTGTTTTAAACTTCTTCAATTTATTTCTTGGCATAAAAATTTTGCGATTTCTTTTTCTAAATAAAAATTACAACTATTTGAAATATCAGAAAATTGGCCTGAGGGATTAATTTCCAAAAAAATAAACTCATTGTCTTTGTATAATAAATCAACTACACCTGAGGTAAGTTTTAGTGACTTCATTAATTTTAATAACAATTTCGTTATTTTAATAGGCAATTTGAATGGTACAATTTTATTAATTTGACCTTCAGTATTTGTTCGAAAATCAACTTCTGTTAATTCAGAATTCTGTGAAAATATAGCAGTAGAATAAACTTTTGCTCCAAGTATAAAAACCCTAATATCAAGAGCTTTGTCAATATACTCTTGAAACAAACTAGGTAAAAATTCATTAGGAAGCAACCCTACTTTTACCTCTTTTGCAGGCGCCCAAAATTCCATTTTTTCATTCACTAATTTTCCAGAGTTGATTGGTTTCGTAATAATCCGATCTTGAATTTTGAAAAAAGAAAATAAATCACTTTTTACCGACGTGACAATAGTTTTTGGTACTTTAAGTCCAAAATTTAAAGCTAAAGTTAAAATTAAAAGTTTATCTGTAAAAATATTTCCAGAATTATTTAAAGACTTTACATGAAATAATTGTTGATCAAGTAAGGAT
>VEQB01000090.1 GCA_018883485.1 Bacteroidota bacterium | reverse complement strand
GAGCTTAAGCAATGGTGTTTACTTTGTGATGATAGTGAGCCAAAATGCTGTGTTAGAAGTTAAGAAAATAGTAATCAATCATTAGTAAAGCAATGAAAAGGGTTTTATTAATACTATTTGTTATGCTTCACGGCTTTGCAAATGCACAAAATTATTATTCTAAAATGTATGATTTGTTTGGTGGTTGGGAAAGTGGATATAATATTGTAGAAATAAATGAAATAAAAAAAACAATCTTGATTAATGGTGATTTCATAAATCAATTTGATACCATGTATGATTCATTGTCCTGGGTACATGTACATAATTTCAAAACTGATTTTGAAGGAAAATTAATTGGTAAGAATATACTTGGAAGAAGGTATTTTAATTATTACACAGGCTGGCCTGTTATTAGTTTTAATAATAAAAAATATAATTTTTTAAGAGAAGATGATACGCTAAATAATATTAGATATTTTATTTATGAGTTAGACAGTCTTGGTTGTTTTAAGAATAGAACCCCAATTATAGGTACTTCAAATCAATTAAGAATCCAGGTAATAAAACAAGTTTCTTCAAAAATATATGCTTTTGGTTTCAGTGGAAATGTACTGGGTTCTCCCTTTGCAGCGCTATGTTTTGACACCTCAGGCAAGCAACTTTGGTACAAGGTCTATACCAATAAATTGGTTTTTCCAATCGGTGTGGCAATTGCTTCTGATGGAAGCTTTTTGGTAGGTGGAGTGCAAACCAAGAAAGGTGATATGAGCAAAGGCGAGCGTGATTCGCTTAATCCTTTCTTTGCTAAAATGGATACCTTAGGGAATTTTATTTGGGAAAAGAAAATACCCAATATTCCCAATTTGAGTGTTCAAAATATTTATCCTATAGAAATTAATAATACCTACTTTTGGTTTGGCGGATACCCTTCTAGTCAGAAAGATTTAAGTAAGCTTGCCTATTCGTATTTAATAAAAACGAATGCTTCAGGAGATATTATTTTAAATAAGAAAATTATTGAGGGTAATTCTTCTGATGCTAACCAAATGTCTTGCCATTTAGGCTTATTTCCATTGTTTAAAAATGGCAATATTTATTCAATTGGTTTTGTTACTGATACAATATCCTATCATAAATACAACGATTACATTCAGCTTTGCAAATTAGACACATTTGGAAACATAAAATGGCGGCGTACCTTTAGTCAGTGGTATATGAGCAATAGGCCATACAGCCTCAGTGCCCTTTCCGATGGTTTTATTATTTGTGCCGATGGCAAAGACACAACCCATTCAACAGGTTTTACAGATGCTTGGATTATAAAAACAGATACCAATGGTTGCATTGTACCGGGCTGTCATTTAGCTGATGGTGTGATAGAGGTGGTAGATGAACAGAACTATGTAAAGGTTTATCCTAACCCTGCCAACACACAAATTACCATTGAGTTTTCAGACCCCCAACAAACCAATATAGATTGGATAGAAATTTTAGATGAAAGGGGAGTTTGTTTGGAAAGTAAAATAGTAAACAATCAAACTTACTCCTTAAATACAAGTCATTTTAGCAATGGACTGTATTACCTTGCAGCGTATTTTAAAGGAAACAAAAGAGTGGTGAAAAAGGTAGTTATTCAACATGAATAGTAAACGGCATCCTTACTTGAATGCCTTGGTACTGTAGTGCTTTTCTTTTAAGTTCGACAATTTTCCTATATTAAAAGTGTGCGCTAATGTGATTTAAGTATAACTTCGCAATATTGATTGAAAAAAACCTATACTTAATTTCAGGTTGCAAAAGCGCGCGTTAAAACTAGGGTAGCCGAGGGTGGCCATTATATAGAAGATGAAGTTATTGAAAGGAGGTATATCCGAGGAATCAAAAATCTAATTGATATTTATTTGCCAATTGTTGATGGTGCCTTTATCTTTGATAACTCAGAAGGTGAACATGAACTTATATTTGATATGCAAATTAATGGTTTGTTTAATATTGCCAATCATCAAAAATTTAACCTAATCAAAGAGTATTATGACAATCATTGAAATTCAGCTTGAAGAAAAAAAGAAAATTCTTAAAGGCCTTGAAAAGGTTTATGAAAAACTGATCGAGTTTAAGCGTGCCAAAAACAGCGAATTGGTAATCCTTCGTGATAATAAAATCGTAAGAATTAAACCATAATCCTAATCTATCCCTTACTCAACATCCACCGTAAACGGCATTCTCACTTGTATGCCTTGGTATTGTAAAGCTTTCTTGGCATCTAAGTATTGTTGGTAGTTGCTACCCAATTCTTGCTTCATAAAATAGGCACTTGCTTCTCCACTCATAGATTTGAATATTTCTTCAAAGGGATCTTTTAAATCTGGTAGATTCACTACTCTGTGCTCGCTTAACTTGGCTTTCTTAACGGCAATTTCAATAGCTTTATCAAGGCCACCAAACTCATCTACTAAACCAACTTGTTTGGCTTCTATACCACTCCAAACTCTGCCCTGTGCAATAGAATCAACTTGGGCTGCGGTCATTTTTCTACCTTCCGAAACACGTTTTACAAAATCTGTATAAACCCTATCTATCGCACTTTGAATTACTTTTCTTTCTGCTTCATTTAAGGGTCTATCTGGCGAACCTAAATCACTAAACTCACCAAACTTAACCGTTTCTACTTTTATACCAAGCTTGTTATTTAAGAGTTCTTTGGCATTAATCATTAAACCAAAAACGCCAATAGAACCAGTAATGGTATTGGGTTGCGCCACAATTACATCGGCAGGAGCAGCAATGTAGTAACCTCCGCTAGCTGCAACGGCTCCCATAGAAACAATAACAGGTTTCTTTTTCTTACATAAACTAATTTCACGCCACATTACATCACTTGCTAAAGCGCTACCACCGGGCGAGTTAATGCGTAACACCAAGGCCTTATAACTATCATCTTCGCGCACTTTTTTAATGGTTTCTGCAATTCTGTCTGAACCCATCGTTTCATCGTCGCCTTCTCCACTCATAATATCACCTACGCAATAAACCACCGCAATTTTATTATCCGAGATAGAAGTATTTCCTTTCACGTTTTTCATCTTGCCCATGTTTACAAACGCAATTTTTTCTTTTTCTTCAATGCCAAGTCGTTTACGAATAAAGGCATCCACTTCATCTTTGTATTTTAAGCCATCAATCACTTTTAAAGCAACAGCATCTTCTGCTTGCCTAATTTTAAGTTCATCTACAATAGCAAGCATTTCTTCTGCTTTAAGCCTTCTTGATTTGGCAATACCACTAATAAAATGTTGGTAAAGGTTACCCATATAAGCCTCAATTTGCTGCCTGTTTTCATTGCTCATCTTATCTGCAATCAAAGGCTCTCCAGCAGATTTGTATTTTCCATGGCGAATTAATTCTGGTTCAACCCCAATCTTTTGAAACATACCTTTTAGGTACATTACTTGTTGCGAAAAACCATTGAGTAAAATCTCACCAGATGGATTTAAAAAAACTTTGTCTGAAACAGAGGCAACATAATAAGCATGTTCATCCATGTATTCTCCATAAGCAATAATAAACTTTCCAGATTTTTTAAAGTTTATCAATTCATTTCTTATTTCTTCTAGGGTGGCATAGCTATTAGGCGAAACCTCTGCCTTTAGGTAAATACCTTTCACCATTTCGTTGCTGGCCGCCTTCTTTATATTACTAAGTATTTCCTGCAAGCCCATAGCTTTTGCCTCCCCAAATCCACCGATGTTTAGACCCTCAAAAAGATTGTTTAAAGACCTTTCTGGTATCACATAATTTATATCAAGTTCCAAAACAGAGTTCTCCTTTAGACCTACCTCCTTATCAGATTTGCCTCCAGCAAAGGCACCAATAATTCCTACTAAGATGAAAATCAAAAGAAAAGCGCCAATAATTACGCCAAACATACTGGCAAACATGAATTTGAAAAACTGCTTCATTTGTTTTAAATTTTTGGTAAATATAGGTTCAAACCTAAAGAAGCAGTATATAGAATGTGATGATTGGAAAGAAATTACGCTAAAAGGCACGAATTAAGTTTGAATAATTACATTTGCGTAGATGAGTGAACCAATTAGAAATCCGAATTTGAATCCAGAGAAAGAAGGCTTAAGCAATGCCGAGAAGGAATTAGAGCGGGTATTACGACCACGTGTATTCAGCGATTTTACTGGCCAAGAAAAAATTATAGAGAACCTTCATGTATTTGTAACAGCAGCTAAGCAAAGAGGAGAAGCCTTAGACCATGTGCTCTTGCATGGGCCTCCTGGTTTAGGCAAAACTACCTTGGCCAGCATTATTGCCAATGAGTTAAAAGCTGGTTTTAAAACAACTTCTGGTCCAGTATTAGAAAAACCTGGAGATTTAGCTGGCCTACTTACCAATTTAGAAGAAGGCGATGTATTGTTTATTGATGAGATACATAGATTGAGTCCGGTAGTAGAAGAGTTTTTATACTCGGCTATGGAAGATTATAAAATAGATATTATGATAGATAGTGGGCCCAATGCCCGCAGCATACAAATAGAAGTAGCGCCGTTTACCTTAATTGGAGCCACTACAAGAAGCGGTTTACTAACGGCTCCATTGCGCGCCAGGTTTGGAATAAATGCCCGTTTACAATATTACGATAGGCAATTAATGAAGACTATAATAGGTAGGAGTGCAGATATTTTAAAGACAATTATAGACGAAGAGGCTGCCTTTGAAATTGCCCGCAGGAGTAGGGGAACACCAAGAATAGGTAATGCCTTGCTAAGAAGAACCCGAGATTTTGCGCAAGTAAAAGGAGATGGTTCTATTACCTTAGATATTGCTCAATTTGCTTTAGATGCTTTAAATGTAGACGAAGAAGGCTTAGACGAAATGGATGCACGCATTTTAAAAACTATCATTAATAAGTTTAAAGGTGGGCCAGTTGGATTAACCACTATTGCCACAGCCATAGGAGAAGATGCAGGTACTATAGAAGAAGTTTATGAACCTTATTTAATACAAGAAGGTTTTATGGTACGCACGCCAAGAGGCAGAGAAGTAACAGAAAAAGCCTATAGGCATTTAGGCATGGGACCTAGTTATAAGAACACATTATTTTAATTTTTCGGCTTGAACCGAAGGCGCTTGTGAAATTATATTGAAAAAAATAATTGTTTTTTCTTAAGGATTGATGGTAATTTTATAGTGTAGTATTTGCTGACTTTTAAGAGTTGCTTTAAGGATATATGGACCAAAATAAATAGGTTTGAAAGTAAAGCAGTCATTTGTTTTATTAAGTTTTTCAAGAATTCTTCCATCAGTAGAGGTTAGTTCAGCTTCCATGACTTCATTGTATACATTTGCATTCGCAAAACAAATTTTATCGTTTACTGGGTTTGGAAATAGAATTGGTTTTTCAAATACTTCTATAAATTTCTTATCAACTGAATTTGCTGGATTTTTGAAATATTGATTGAATTTAGTTGTAATAACTAGAGTGTCAAAGGCACCAAGAAAAACGGAGCTTTCAGAATAATCTAACGAGCAAGATAAATCTGGAAATCTAGAAATATTGAAGCTATCAATAGCTTGGCCTTTAGAATTTACATTGACTCCAAAAAAGTAGAAATTTGGGCTATTCTGATTACTAGTGCCAAAGAACGTAAGTACAGTATCGATTAAAGGGTTTTGCAAAATCCACAAAACATTATATTGACTATCTTTATCATTTGATGGTGTGAAAAAATCTATGGCAAAAGAATCAAGAGTATTTAGATTTGAGTCAACTTTAAATAAATAGCCATAACCAGTTCTAGAATAAACGTCACCTGGCTGGGAAGTTTGTTGTAATTTTTTGAAACAATAATATTCACCATTTTTGTTTTGATAAAAAATATGAGAATAAAAATAAAGCGAATCTTTTTCACTTGATATTTTGAGGCTAGTAACGTTTAGATTTAGGTCCATTATCAGCTCTCTTGCCACCCTATGACTTTTTTGCCCCTTAAAATATCGCCCATATTGGCTTAATAAAAGTTTATTATTTTTATTATCCATTTTATGAAAGTACGCAGCATTTGCAAAATCAAGCTCGTCTTCAAAAACTTTTATATTAGCTGAAAAACCACTTGTATCAATGCTAGCAACAATTCCTCTTAAAACCATTAAACTGTTTGTTGAATCAGATTCTCCATTGGCTGGGAAGAAGGCGTCTCCCGTAAAATAAAGTTTTCCATTTGAATAGCTTAAATTAGCTACATTCAAATTACTATGATTTCGCATTACGAATTGGTTTCTAAATTTGAATACTCCATCAGAGGAAAACTTATAAAGGTATCTAGTTGCACGGTTTAATTCTAATTGTTGAACACCTTTAGACAGGTTTTCATTAACTGAAAGTAGATAAAGGTTTTCTTTCTCATCAATAGTAATAGAGTTTATGCCAACTGTATTATTAAAAACGCTAGTATCAAAATAGTTTTCCCTAATTTCAATCATTTTTTGCCAAATGGGTTCAAAGCAGGAATCTAATTTAGTTAAAAAAATCCATGCTGGTGAATTTGTATTAGTGCTTTTAGGGAAAACTAATCCAGTTACATAAATATTTGTTTTTGTTGCTAAGAAATATCTAATTCTTAATTCTAAATTTGTTTTTAGATTCTTTGAACCTATTTGTTTTAAATCGGCTCTAAGCCAATATAATTTATTCCCTTGATAGGTTGATAAAATATAATTAGAATCATTATTTAAACTGACGGAGCTACTTGTACTGGAGAGAATTGGTAATGGAATAACTTGTCCCTGACTTTTAACAAATACAGGAAAAGTTATCAAAATTAATATCAAAATTCTAGTAGATACTATGATAATCATTGACAGTTAATTTTTGATAAATTTTTCACTGAAAGCGTTGCCATTTGTATCAAGTATTTGTAATTGGTAAATTCCTTCCTTTAAATCTTCAACAATTAACTTGTTTTGCAAATTTATCCTGCCCTCTTTTACGACTTTACCAACTATGTCAAAAATTTTATATTCTTCATTCTTAAACCTCTGATTTATTAAAATGATATCTGAACTTGGGTTAGGGCCAACAATAGCCTTATATTTATAAGTTGGGAAATCTCCTGAATTTTTTGCAGATAACAATTTGTTTGTGCATACAGAGTCAATCAATTCTAAAAGTGATTCAGCTCTGAAAGCTGTTGGTGAGTATGTATTTGCTAAATTTTCAAAATAGGTTAAATCTATAGTTGAAAAGTTACATAGGTCATTAGCTGAAGCAAAGTGATTGGCAATTTTTGAAAGAAATTGTTGATTTAAATAATGATAAGATGTTTGGTCATTTATACTAATTTGATTTAAAGTCATCTGAGCAGAATCATATTTCCCGTCGTCTAAATATAGCTCTGCTAGTAAAAGTTGATCTTGGGGAGTGTTATTGTTTTTAAGATAGGTATAAATATAGTCAGTGGTGTCATTTGTTAAGAGATATTTTACAGCATTTGCATTTTCAATCTCTACAAAGTCTTCTAAAAAATCAATTTGATGTTTTATTGAATCAATGTGTGAATTGGGCAATAAGGCAACTCTCAAATTATTTGCATTACTTTTACGTGTGATAATTTCGGAGTAGTTTAAATCATTATCTATGCAACCAAATGGCCTATTTTCAAGGTTAGCCGCTTGGCTTTCTTTTGGATTTAAATAATCAGGATTATGATACAAAGGGTAAGTTTTATTTATACCTGATGTAGTATAATAGTAATAATAATTTACTACAGGATGTGGATCAAAAATTGAGAAATCACAAGTAGCAGGAGTGGAGTTTTGGCATTGTTGCGTAAACAGATTACCTGGAAGATATAGGCCTATATTATCACTTGGTATAATAGCGCCTCGGTCCGAAATACCTTGTTTATTTAACGGAATGGTTGTACTAAAAACATTTGAACTAAAATTTAATGCATCCGAGATATTTGCCCCTAAAACTTCATTACATTTTAATTGAAGTCATAACTTGTCATTTTTAATATTAACCCCTTTTTTGCAATCTATAAAAGTGTTGTTTCTAATTATATTGCCCATATATCCTGAACCATCA
>VEQB01000491.1 GCA_018883485.1 Bacteroidota bacterium | reverse complement strand
CTGTAGATAGGGAAGAGGATGGTGGAAAAATGTTGGCTCACAAGGCTTTTTGGCAGTATCCAGATAATCCAAGAAATGAGGCCACCATCACAGAAATGGTTTTTGTGCCAGATGAGGTACCCGATGATTTGTATCTACTTAATATTCAGATAGCAAGTTTGGAAACTGACGCATCTCCTTCTAAACCATTGCTTTTTAAATTGAGCCAATAAATAAATATTACCTTTTGGCTTTTAGATTTATTTGGCAGCCTGATGGAGATTCCTATTTTTGCAAGGCTTTAGAAAAAAGTAGATATGAAAAAAACCGTATTAGTATTTCTTAGTATTTCCAGCGTTCTGTTTTCTACAACGCTTTTTGCGCAAACGAAAAAAGGCAGTGGGGTGCCAAAACCAAAGCCTGCCGCTTCTTCAAAAGTTGTTGCGCCAGAACCAGTTGCACCTAATCCTGTTATCTTTTCGGTAGGAGATGAAAAGGTTATGCAAGATGAATTTTTACGGCAGTTAAATAAAAACCGTAAAGAGAAAACCAAACCCACCGAAGCAGAAATGCGCGATTACCTGAGTTTGTATGTAAACTTTAAGCTCAAGGTAAAAGAGGCCATGACCCTAAAGTTGGATACCAATCCCGCTTTTACCTCGGAGTTATCGGGTTACCGCAAACAGTTGGCAGCACCTTATTTAAATGATAAGAAAGTTACCGAAGCTTTAATGTTAGAAGCTTATGAGCGCATGAAGCTAGAGGTAAATGCAAGTCATATTTTAATTAATGTTGACCCAAATGCTGCGCCAGCAGATACCTTGGCAGCCTATAAGAAAATATTAGACTTGCGTAAGCGTGCCTTAAATGGAGAGAAGTTTGATACCCTTGCTTCTCGCTTTTCAGAAGACCCCTCGGCCAAGCGTAATTTTGGTAAGTTAGGATGGTTCACCGTATTCCAAATGGTTTATCCTTTCGAGAATGCAGCTTTTAAAACACCAAAAGGTGAAATGAGTATGCCTTTTAGAACGCAATTTGGGTACCATGTGCTGCGTGTAAATGATGTTCGCCCAGCCCGCGGCGAGGTTAAGGTGCAACATGTAATGATTAGAACAGGTTATGGTTCAACCCAAGAGGTTTTAAATAACGCTCAAGAACGCATACAGGCTGCTTATGCAGAATTGCAACAAGGCGCCACTTTTGATACTATCGTAGAAAAATATTCACAAGATGATGGTAGCAAAGCCAACAAAGGAATCATGAATTGGATTTCGAGTTTAAGTGGTTATCCTGATGAATTTAAAGACCAATGTTTTGCCCTTAAACCAGGTGAAACCTCTAAGCCATTTGGTACTGATTACGGCTGGCATATTGTAAAATTTGTAGAGTTTAGACCTGTTGGCGAATACAAAGAAGTGCAAGATGTAATTAAAAATAAAGTAACCAGAGATTCACGTTCGGAAGGATCTAAAACCGCTGTTATTGCAAGAGTTAAAAAGGAAAATAAGTACACAGAATACCCTGCTAACTTTAAACAATTTACTGCCAAATTAGATAGTAGTTTCTTAAAGGGAGATTGGAAATACGAAGAAAGTAAAATGACCAATAAGCCTTTATGTATGATTGGCAATAAGACGTATACCGAAGTTGAGTTTGCAGCTTACGTAGCAGCTAATCAACAGCCAAGAGAAAAAGACAATACTTTTATGGCTGCCAGAAATATGTTTACCGAGTGGGCTAATGACAAGTGTTTGGCGTATGAAGAAAGTATCTTAGAAACCAAGTATCCAGAGTTTAGGCACATCATGACAGAATACCACGATGGTATATTATTATTTGATTTAACAGATAGAAAAGTTTGGAGCAAAGCTTTAAACGACACTATTGGAAT
>VEQB01000089.1 GCA_018883485.1 Bacteroidota bacterium | reverse complement strand
AAATAAAGAGACTTTCCTACCCATGTATAATAGGCAAAAAAATACAAGGCCAAACCAACTATTTCTTTGGTTTCGCTTTCTGCAACATAACAATGGAAAAATTCCTTTTCATGCTGCATTTGCTGCA
This sequence comes from Bacteroidota bacterium, assembly GCA_018883485.1. Taxonomy (GTDB): domain Bacteria; phylum Bacteroidota; class Bacteroidia; order UKL13-3; family UKL13-3; genus B1. The sequence goes on along the minus strand of VEQB01000089.1, from coordinate 7,970 downwards.
CACTATTGGTAACCTTTTCAGGTGCTCTTTCAAAAGTAGCAAGTTCCCTAATTAGGGTTAATATGGCTTCAAAATCATTCTCATTAGCCTTCCTTATGGTGAATTCCATGTATTAAAGGATTAGCTGCTATAAGGTAAAGCAGGCGCATTTGTAAAATAAATTAAAACTGCCACCACTTTTTTTCGAAGCCAATATAAACGCCGTCTTTGCGAGTTTCTACTGGGTAATGGTTAACATAATCGCCTTGTTGGGGTAGGCCTTTGCCAGTTTTAACATTGTATTGGTAGCGGTGCACGGGGCAAATAACCATGCCCTCCGGTGTACATTTGCCGCTGCCCAGGCGTGCTCCTGCATGTGGACACTTATCATCGATGGCAAAGTACCCTTCTGGTAAACGTACTAAACAAATGCGCTTACCCTCCACTTCTACAGTTCTATTGCTCAAAATAGCTTGTACGTCTTCCCCATCTGTTTGAAAATCATAAATTTTATAAAATCTAAGGGCCATTATTCTATCACAATTTTTTGCAGGTAAGTTGCTTCTTGTTCATCATAACCATATATAACATACAAACCCTTCGGAAGGTGTAGTTCAACTTGTTCTATTGGGTTCAACACGTTAACAGAAAATACTACCTTACCGTTTAAATCTAAAATTTGAACTGGAGAACCTTTAGCAAAATTTGCAAAATTAATACTGCCATTACTAGGATTAGGATATACTTTAGCAACAGTTATTTTCTTACTAATTTCATGAGTGCTTGCAGGAATATTACCAGTTACAAAACGATATAAATAAGTACTTACATATTTAATGGTAGTATCCATATAGGCTATATTAGCAGCTGTTGAACCAACAAAAGGCACATGATCTGCACCATTAAACGTGTACAATCTAGAATTTATACCAAATGATTTTGCGGCGCTATCTACCGAAAACCCTCCTTGTAAAATAGAAACAGGTGAACTTAAAAATTTAAAATAATCTGTTTTGTAGGGAACGGTTTTATCTAAATCGCCATGCATATTGCAGATGCTTATATTGGTGTTATTGCTCATCCAATTTACATTGCCTAAGGCACCGCATAAATTAATAACGCCATTTACTTTCCAGCTATAGCCAGCGTTACCGCTATTGCCTTCAATGCCGCCTAAAGCAAGCGTATCAAGGTCTATGGAAGCAAGCTCTGATGGCAAATCTAAACATGCCAATTGTAAACCTAATACACCACCTGCAGAAACACCACCTGTATAAAACTGGTCGGTATTTAGTTTCCAAGCATTGCCATCTGCAATATGTTTTCGCAAAAAGCGCACCGCTGCTCTGCCATCCTGTGTGCCGCGCCATACCGCTTCTCTAAAAACAGTTTCTAGCGTTTTACCACCCCCAAGGCTAATGCCTAAGCGGTATTGAATAGAGGCAACCACATAACCACGTCTGGCTAATTCTTTACAAATTTTTACCATATCAGCAGAACGTTTATTGCCCTGTACAAAAGAACCACCATGCGCCAAAACCAATACTGGTCTACTTTTTAATGCATCACCAAAAGGTTGATATAAGTCTAAAAACAAATTGGTGCTATCTCCATTTACATTAAAATTAAAACCATATTGAATATCATTGATAATAGTTACAGAATCGAATTGTGGCGAAAGAAAACGCTGGGCATAAGAGACACTTATGCTTAATAAAAGTACTGCGCAAAAAATAATTTTTTTCATATTTAAACTTATTTATAAACGAAAATAATAAAATTAGCGTAGCAATCAAGTAAGTTTTAATGAAAGTAAATAATCATCACACGAGCGACTCCCTAATAAGAATTTTCTGGTATCAAATATTTCGAACCCAAGTTTCTTATAAAAGGCTAATGCTCTTGCGTTTTCTTGCCAAACACCTAAATAGATATAATTAAAGCTCAATTGTTTGCTATGCATGGCAGCTTGTTCCATTAATAATTTGGCTAAGCCAGAGCCCTGAGCCGAGGTGCGCACATAGATTTTCTCAAGCTCCATAATTTTACCCTCAAGTTTAATCCCCACTGGGTTTTCAATTAATTTTATATACCCCTGATCACCTAATTCATCATAACCCAAAAAATAATGTACACCACTTTTTTTTAGATTGCCTTGAACCAATGCTGGTGTATAGGTATTTGCTAAATAAGCTTGCATATCTTCCTCGGAATTATGCGGCCTAAAGGTTTCATAAAAAGTACTTGCGCCTAGTTCTGCTAGAGCGGCATGATGTTTCCATTTGCAAGGAATAATCTTCATTTGTAAATTTTTTAAGGATGGGAAAGATAAGAAAAGCAGGTTTTATTCTGCTTATCTTTCAGGTTTTTTCTGTTAAACTTGCACGACTTATAGTTTTACATGGAATATCAAAATTCAATCTCTTTTGCCAAGTCTTTGGATCAACAAGATCCTTTGGCCTCATTTAAGCACCAATTTCACCTTTTGGAAAAAGAAGGCAAACATGTAGTTTACCTTTGTGGCAACTCCCTTGGCCTTCAACCTAAAAACGCTAAAGCTGCCATAGAACAAGAGTTAAACGATTGGGCAGAATTTGGCGTAGATGGGCATTTTGATGGGAAAAACCCATGGAAGTATTACCATCATTTTTTAACTGAAAATGCTGCGAAAGTAGTAGGAGCAAAACCGCATGAAGTGGTTATTATGAATAACCTAACGGCGAACTTACATTTAATGATGGTTAGCTTTTATAAGCCAACTGCTACCCGCTACAAAATAATGATGGAGGCAACTGCATTTCCATCAGACCAATACGCCATGGAAACACAAGCACGCTTTCATGGTTTGAACCCAGATGAAGCGATTATAGAATTAAAACCAAGAGCAGGTGAATATACACTAAGAACTGAGGATATTTTGGCTCAAATAGAAGCTCATAAAGATAGTTTAGCGATAGTAATGATGGGCGGTGTAAATTATTATACTGGGCAGGCCTTTGATATGAAAAGTATTTCCACCGCAGCGCATAAAGTTGGCGCTATTGCGGGTTTTGACTTGGCCCATGCTGCCGGTAATTTGCATTTGCAATTGCACGATTGGGATGTTGACTTTGCAGTTTGGTGTACCTATAAATATTTAAATTCTGGTCCGGGTGGCACCAGCGGCGTTTTTGTGCATGAGCGATTTGCCAATAGACCAGATATCGTAAGATTTGCAGGCTGGTGGGGACACGATGAAAAAGAGCGCTTTCTTATGAAGAAAGGATTTAAACCTATGGAAGGGGCTGCAGGCTGGCAATTGAGCAATGCCCAAATTTTTCCAATGGCTATCCATAAAGCATCATTAGAATTATTTGCAGAGGCAGGAATGGAAAACTTAAGGGCCAAAAGTGTTTTGCTTACAGGGTATTTAGAATATATATTAAAGGCTTTTTCTGAACACCTTACCATTATTACGCCATCGGATCCAAACCAAAGAGGCTGCCAATTGTCTATCATAGTGAAAGAAAATGGCAAAGCGCTATTTGATTATTTGTGCTCCCAAAACATTATTCCTGATTGGCGCGAACCAGATGTAATAAGAATGAGTGCTGTACCCATGTATAATTCATTTGAAGATATATACCATATAGGCCAAGCCTTAAACAACTATTTTAAAAAATAAGATATGTCAGAAAAAATTACCATTATAGGCGGCGGATTAGCAGGAAGTTTAGCAGCTATTTATATGGCCAAACGCGGCTTTGAAGTAAATTTGTTTGAGCGCAGACCAGATATGCGTAAGGCAAGTGTTTATCAAGGAAGATCTATAAACTTAGCTTTAAGCACAAGAGGATTACATGCCTTAGAAAAAATTGGTTTAGATAAAGAAGTACTTGCAGATGCTATACCCATGTATGGTAGAATGATGCATAGTAAAACTGGCGAGCTCGCTTACCATCCGTATGGCAAAGAAGGCCAAGCTATCAACTCTGTTTCTCGTGGCCGTTTGAACCAAAAGCTGATAGAATTAGCAGATGAATTTGAAAATATAAACATCTATTTCAATTCTCGCTGCATTGATGTGGATGTAGACAATACTACCGCTATTTTTCAACTAGAAGATGGAACGCAAAAAACCATTAAAGGAACGCGTATTATAGGAACAGACGGCGCATTTGCAGCTACAAGAGGAAAGCTACAGGTAAGCGATAGATTTAATTATTCTCAATCGTATTTGCATGTTGGTTACAAAGAATTGGTTATACCAGAAGGTGAAAACAACTCCTTTAGAATGGAGAAAAATGCCTTACATATTTGGCCGCGTGGGTCGTTTATGATGATAGCCTTACCCAACCCAGCTGGAGATTTTACCTGCACTTTATTTATGCCCTTCGAAGTGTTTGATGGCATTAAAACTAAAGAGGATGTGAAGCATTTTTTTGAAAAAGAATTTGCGGATGCTGTGCCCATGATGCCAACCTTATTGGAAGATTATATGTACAATCCAACTTCGAGTTTGGTAACTGTGCGCTGCTATCCTTGGGTTAAAGAAGATAAATTGGCCTTAGCAGGTGATGCAGCCCATGCAATAGTACCATTTTATGGTCAAGGTATGAATTGCAGCTTTGAAGATATTGTGGTTTTGGATCAAATGGTTGAAAAATATGGTGATGACTGGAATACCATTTTTGATGAGTACCAAAAGGAACGCAAGCCTAATGCCGACGCCATAGCAGATTTAGCCATTCAAAATTATTATGAAATGGCGGATAAAGTGGGTGATAAGCATTTCTTGCATAAAAAACATATTGAGCACGAAGTGGCTGATTTATATCCAGAAAAATTTAAATCTCAATATGAGTTAACTACTTTTAGTTTAAGCGGTTATAAGTATGCCTTAGACATGGGAAGGAAAAATGATGCACTTTTGGAAAGAATTATAGCAGACGGGGCAGAAAACAAAATTAAGGACCCTACCTATATGGAAACGCTTTGGCATTTATTGACCTAGTGTATCTCTAAGAATTTCTTTATAAATTGCATCCCATAACTGTAACTACGAGATATGAAAAAAATAAGTATTTTCCTACTTAATTTAATTTTAGTAATTGGAACAAGTACGGCTCAAAATAAAAAGGCAACTCCAAAACCAACAACAAAACCAGCTGCAAAAACAACTACCAAAGCCCCTGTGCATACGGTTGTAAAACAGCCCAAAAAAGAAAAAGAACAAAGGGTTGAAATTACCACGGAGTTTGGGACGATGATTGTTAAACTATACAACGAAACGCCCAAGCACAGAGATAATTTTATAAAATTAGTGAATGAGAAATTCTATGACAGTTTATTGTTTCATAGAGTTATTAAATCTTTTATGATACAAGGAGGAGACCCAACTTCTAAGTATGCAGATTCTACTGCTGCTCTAGGAAGTGGCGATATTGGTTATAGAATACCAGCGGAAATAAATCAGTATCTATACCATAAGAAGGGCGCCTTGGCTGCTGCAAGAGATAATAATCCAGAGAAGGCGAGTAGTGGCTGCCAATTTTATATTGTGCATGGAAAAACTTTCACCACGCAAGAGTTAGAACAAATTCTGAATTCGCGAAATTTAAATAACAAGCAAACTATTCTTTATGCATGTTACCAAACTGATTCAGTTCAAAAAGCTGTAAGTAGTTTACAACAATCTGGGGATAAAGAAGCTTTAAGAAGGTATATGGAAAATTTACAGAAAGTAGTAGACGCTAGATATGCAGAAGAATATCCTAAAGCTTTTGAGGTAAATTTAGACCACATGGGCGAATACGTAAACTTAGGCGGGGCGCCTCATTTAGATGGCAGCTATACTGTATTTGGGGAAGTAGAATTGGGCTTAGAAGTAATTGACAAAATTGCCAACCAACCCACCATGCCTGGAGATAGACCCATAAGCAACATAAGAATGAAAATGCGTTTGCTGAAGTGAAATACTTAGCTAGCCTTCCCTTTTTACTACTTCCTTTTCTATTGTTGGGTCAAACCGAAACAATAGTTATTGGTAAAGTACAAGACAAAAAAACGAAGGAAGCTTTACCGTATGTAAGCATAGGATTTAAAGGCGTTTCGGGAGGCACTACATCCGATTTTGAAGGAAGATTTAAACTAATAAGCAAAAATAATCCCGACACTTTAATGATAACTTATGTTGGCTATTATCCATTTAAGGTTAGAATTAAACGAGGGCAAACCCAACAAATTTTAGTTGAGTTGAGCGAACAAACCACGGAGATGCGCGAGGCAGTGATAACTCCTGGGATAAATCCCGCACTAAGAATTGTGGATGCAGCCAGAAGAGGAAAGAAAAAAATAAACCAAGATGAAATTGAAAGTTATCAATATGATTCTTATAGTAAGGTAGATATTTCGCTTACAAATATTTCGGATGAAATGAAGAATAATAAAATGTTTAAACCTTTAAGCACTTTATTTGATACCATTCACCAAATGAAGAACGACGAAGGAAAACATATTTTACCAGCCTTTGTAAGTGAAACTTTTTCTAAATATTACTACTTAAAAAGCATCAATAAAGGAAAAGAAGTAATTGAAGGAAGTAAATATTCTGGTATTGGTATAGAAGCCAACTCTTATCTAATGGATTTAATGGGAGGACAATTGCACCATTATAATTTAAACAACAATTTTATAAGAATTTTGAATAAAGATTTTATTTCACCATTAGCCGACGTGGCGCACTATTATTACGTTTATACCCTATTAGATTCCCTAGAAATTGAAGGAAATAAATGTTATAAAATTCAATTGAATTTAAAGCGCAAACAAGACCTAGGATTTGAAGGGTTACTATGGATAACAGATAGCACTTTTGCATTAAAGCAGGTTGACTTAATTGTAAGTAAAGAAGCGAATGTAAACTTTGTGCAACGTATCAAAATTCAACAACAGATGCAGCCCACCAAAAGTGGGGCTTGGATTACGTCTAAAAGCAGAATAATTTTTGATTTTGAAAGATTGCAAAAAAATGGGTCTGGTATGGTGGCAGGCTTTTACAATGCCAACCCTAAAGCGTGGGTTACGCTAAACTAAACAAACAAATAACTAAAATGCAAAAAATGAAATATATTGTCCTAATGTCGATTATCGCAATTGGAGCACCTTCAATTGGATTGGCCGATGATGATTATGATGCAGTGCAAAAAGAAGTCGAAAAAGGTGAAAAAGCAATCCATAGTGGAGGAACTATAGGTGCTGACAAGGCTACCGAACACTGGGGAAAGGCTGTTGATCATTTTACAGGAAATTCACAAGGCAGCTCTGAAGGCACATCATCAGATAACAATGGAGCGTTAGATGCAAGAGATTAAACAATTTAAAAAATAACTTCAATCAAAAAACCTCCCAGTTTTTTACTATTCAAATTATGATAAATATGAAAAAAATAATCCTATTAATGATTGTTTTTGGCAACTCTTTGTTATTCTCGGAAGATGCTCCTAAATTTTATGTTGTGGGCCAAGATAAGTGGGGTTTTAATATCGATGCTTCGGGGCAGACTTGCCCTTATTGCAAAAAGGATGTCCCGCACGGACACATTTATGTAAACAAAGAAAAAGACAGAGAAAAAGCCCGGGGGATGTGGGGATCCGCTCGATAAAAGACATTTGGAACAGAAATCATACCTTCTTATGGAATTTGTTACACATGCTTTCAGCGTCATCACCATCGCCATCGGAAACTTTGTCAGTCCCTCTCTCATGAATAAACCCCATATTTTTTCGCGTCCCTATTATTCTTTGCTGCTACTGGCAGCATTAATCGCCCTTTTGCCTGCGCCAACTTCTCAGGCCCTTCCTTTGGATGATTTCAATAAACTGAGCATGTGGACTGATGTAGGCGACTATCGAGAGTTGAGTTATCGCACCGGAATATTGAAATCATCAGACATCAACGTGTGCGAGGTCAAAAACAACTCATTGGTTACAATTATTTATTCGCTTGATATC
>VEQB01000490.1 GCA_018883485.1 Bacteroidota bacterium | reverse complement strand
GTATTAACCTCTAATTTGTAAGTATTATTTTGGCCAGTGTCAGTTTTAAATGTTGTTACATTTTTAAGTAATTCTGCATTGTAAATACCCGCAAGATATTTTGCTTTAAAACCAACCGTTAACTTATCATTGATATCTCTTGCGTAACCAAAATAGGCAGCAGAATAAGCAGTTAGGTTAAGTTGTACATCACTTATTTTTACATCCTTTCCAAACATCTCCTTACTTGTGTTTCCAAAATACATCATAGAGAGAAGATCTTTGGGTAGCCCTATATTGTGATCTAACACATTTTGAATTCCAAAAGTGAAATAGTTTCGTTTTATCTTAAATCCTATAAATAAAGGATTAATTTCATTTCTTAATTGAATATCCTTTAAGTGATAGGCATCATTTCCTAAGATTTTAGTCAAGGATTGATCTGCTGTTTCGTCACTTCTAAAAATATCATAAGGGGTTATTCCAGGTAAATATAAGTGGTTGTATTGGTCTAATATTCCAATAGTAAAAGCCTGTCGAGAATTTAAGGCAGGATTTAAAAAATTAGTTTGACCAACAGTTCTAAAATTATAAAAGGTTAAGCTAGTTTGAGCAAACAAATTACCAGTTATCAATAGAAAGGAAATTAATAAAATTCTTTTCATGTTATTCATCTTTAAGGTCTCCTACTTTTTTAATGGCTTAATCTTTAATTTAATCTTCACAGACAGGCCTATTTTAGAAATATAATCGGAGTATATTTTTACTGGTGTCGAACCATTATCGTAAGTTTTGATAGTCATTCTAACCACCATTTTGGTTAAATTTTTATCTTTAATACTCTCCAATTTTTCTGGAGTAATTCTAATGGTGCTATAAGAAAGCGTGCTTTGTTTAGTTCTTCCATTTGCATCTGGAATGGCAGATTTCATCAATGATCCAACCACTATTGTATCTAAGATTACAGTGTCCTTATCTGCAAAAAATAAATCTAAGTCCGCATCAAAAGGAATACCGTTATCGATTTTTAATACCAAATCCAAGTATTCCATGTCTTCTGGTTTTACAGGTAAAACAGTTTCTCCTAAAGTACCATCAGGTTTTATTTCAAATAAGGCGTTGTCTGCAGTTTGGTCAATAGTGAAATTACTTGTTTTTAAGCTCATAGGCATTTCAAATTCATAACCTACTGCAATACCTGCTCCTTTTACAATAAAATCATTATAGCCAGTAAATCCATCAGCATTTAAGGTGGCATTACCTCCAAAAACAACTTTATTAGGTGGTAAATCAAGCAAGGCTTTTATAGAGGAATTGTTTTTGTCAAAGGTTTTTGTTTCGCTAATAACTTGTCCTTTTTGGGATATAGTGGGATAGCCAATAACAAATGGTTGCGCGTTAAGATTTTGCTTTTTGCCAGATTTAGAAGTTCCTTCCACATCTAGTGTAACTTTAACGGGAACACCTATAGAGTTACTAGTAAAAATTTTTATTTTAGGATCATCCAATGGAATTCCATTGCTAAATTGTTCTGGTAAATCCAGCGTTTGTTCACTTGGGTCAATACTAATAACTCGGCTACCTAAATACCCATTTATCTCTTTAAACTTTAATGTTCCAAAGGTGAAATTTGCATTCACAAAATTAGATGAATCAAATGGTTTAATAGTATTTGAAGAAACTAAACTAGGTTCAACCTTAACCTTTATTTTATTGTAAGGCTGCGCCCCATCTAAAGCTAAATTGAAAATTACATCTGCTAAATTGATATTGCCTGTTTTGGTTTGGTTATTTACCGAAATTAAAATAGGAGCAAGTGGTGCGCTGTTTTTTGTTGCACCCTCTAATGTAATTTTTATATTTAGTTGTTCGTTAATATTGGAAGCCACTGAA
>VEQB01000088.1 GCA_018883485.1 Bacteroidota bacterium | reverse complement strand
CTCCTGCTTCGACTCTAAGTAAAAGCTATAATTGCCTGGGTATTCAAATATTTTTTGCATACTTACCTCCACAATCTTACTCACCATTTTATCTAAAAAATATCTATCATGACTCACAACAATAACGGTACCTTGGTAACTTCTTAGATATTCTTCAAGCCAAATAATACTTGGTAAATCCAAGTGATTGGTTGGTTCATCTAGCATTAATAAATTTGGTTCTTGCAAGAGCATTTTGGCAAGCAGCACGCGCATACGCCAGCCTCCAGAGAATTTCTTAAAGGGTTGAGATAATTGTTCTGTAGTAAAGCCCAAGCCTTCGAGAACTTTTTCTGTTTTGTGATGGATATCATAACCATCTAATCGGTCAAATTCCTCTTGTAAATCACTTAATTTTTGAATAACAGCATCGCTATGGTCGGTTTCTAATAATTCGATAACCTGGTTCATTTCCTTTTCTACAGCCAATTGGCGAGAGAATGCGGTAAGTGCCACCTCCAAAATACTATCCTCAGTATCAAAACTTAATTGGTCTTGGTTTAGAAACCCAATAGTTAGGTCTCTAGGCATAGACATGGTGCCTTCTGTTAAGGTATATTCTCCGCTAATAATCCGTAAAAGAGTAGATTTTCCAGTTCCATTTAAACCTATAAGTCCAATTCTTTCGTTTGGTTTAATATGCCAATTGGCGTTTCGGTAAAGAAAGCGGCCGCCAAATTCAAATCCTATATTCGTTAATGCTATCATAAAATGTAGGCAAAGATAAGGCCGGAAACTGAAACATCAGTTTCAAATTTCTCAGGTTTTATTTACACTCCAGAGAAAATAGAAAAACTTTAATCTAAATAACCTGAAGAAATTGCTAAAACATTCTATTTACAGAACTTTCGTTAGTTGGCTGAATAAAGAAGGTATTTGTTTTTGTTGTTTCCCTCCCCAATCGAAGAGAAATTCCAACTCCATGACTTTGTTTACTAGCTTTAGCTATATCAGAAATAGGCAAATTGTAATTATAAAAAACATTAAGCTTTTCTGTTGCTTTAACATAGGCCATAATTCCAATTTGGTTACTTGGACTAAAGTTTAAACCAGCACCAAATTTACCCTGATAAGTACCTAATGCCCCAATTTGGATGGTGGCAGGTTGATTGGCGCTGGTTGCAATGTTTCCAAATGCCTCAACACCATAATCTCCAAAGGTAAAGTTATACCAACCATTTAAGCTTAATACAGCATATTGTATTGTAGTAGGTGTAATGGTAACGGTATTTCTAAATGTTCCTTGTGGGATTAAATTACGATAGCTAAATCCTATCATAAATTTTTCTAAATTATAAAAAGCTACCGATGCATCAAAATTATTAATTGGTACTCCTGTTTGATCCGCTTTTAAAAGTGGGTCAGTTGGGTCGATAAGATTGTTTGTATTTAAACTTAGATAATTTTGTGTTAAGTGATGCCTAATGCTCATAGATAAAACAGTTTTTTCTGAGGTTTTTAAATGATATGCAAAAGCATTGGCAATAGCTATGCTGCTAACAGGGCCAACCCTATCCGAAATCACAGAAACATTCCATCCCGTATTTCCATTAAACATTTTATCAAAGGCTATAAATCCTGTTCGTGGGGCATCGTTAATTCCCACCCAACGGGCATCATATCCTAATTTAACCTGACCATTATGTAAACCTGCCATAGATGGGTTTACCATAACTGGATTAAATAAAAATTGCTCATTTCCATAGGATAATTGTCCGTAGGATTTTATTGAAAGCAGCATAATAACTGCTAAAATGAATTTACTAAAGCGGTTCATAGTGTTTCTTTATTATCTGGTTATATAAACATATCCCGAATAAGTCCTGTTATTCGCTTTGGTTTTTAATATGTAAAAATAGGTATCATTTGGAACTAAACCATCTGCTGTATTAATCAATGATCTATCAGGTTTTCCCTCCCAATCATTCTTATAGTTAATTGCGCTATAAACAGTTTCACCCCAACGGTTAAATATGGTTAACTCGTTGTCTGGGTATCCTTCTAAACCTTTAATATAAAAGAAGTCATTTCTTCCATCACCATTTGGCGTAAAGCCAGAAGAAACAGTTATACCGCATAAGTTGGGGTCAGTGTTTGATTGAACCATGGTTAAAATGGCCGAATCTATGCAGCCATTCTTATCTATTACCCTAGCTTTAAAACTACCTCTATAAACATTAAATAAGGTGTCATTAGTGGCTGTAACACCATTCCATGAAAACAGGTAAGGTAGCGTACCTCCGCTAGCCCCAAGTATAACAACCCCATTAGAGTCTTCTGCACAAAAGATTTGTTTTTGAATGCTTGCGTTTAACACTAAAGTCTGAGGTTCAGTTAGTGTAACACTATCCTTTTTAAGGCAACCTCTAATATCTGTTAAGGTATAGATGTACTTGCCAATTTTAGCATTAAACAAAGTATCTGATATTAACCCAAACCAACCTCCAATATAAGGCTTCTCACCACCAATTATAACTGGAACTAGAATACCATTGCTATCTCCATTGCAATTGATACCTTTTAATACATTAATTTTAAGACTTAATGCAGTGTCTGGTTCGTTAATAACTATGGTATCGTAAACAATGCAGCCTATTTGATCTGTGATAGCGTAAACATAGCTGTTTGGAGATAGGTTAGTTTGAAGTTGTGCGGTTGAACCATTGTAATTCCAGAAGAAATTGTAAGGTAAAGTACCGCCTGTTGCATCAGCAAATGCTTGGGCATCTTTATCGCCTTTACACTTAAGATTAGTAACCGTTGGATTTGGACTTAACGCTTTAGGAACATTTAAATAAGCACTATCCTTAAATACACAAGTTCCATTATCATAGGTGCAAAATACCCATCCAACTGTATCGCTATAAACAGCTATTTGCCCTGTTTGTCCATTATCCCAATTGTAGTTCGAAAATCCTGGAGTAGCAACTAACATAACCGTATCGCCTTGGCAGTTTACTTTTTCTACACTGTCTTGTAAGATACCAAAGTTTTCGTCAATTACTGTAATATTAGCAGTACCACTATTACAATTAGATCCATTAGGAAATAGTGCATGGAAAGCTCTATAGGTTACATTTTTAGTTGGGTTAACAAGCAATGTTTCACTATTTGAAATTAAATTGAAACTATTGTCATACCAATTGTATTCATAAGTCCATGGTTCAATTTCTAATAATCCATAAATTTTGGTCAAACACGGGTCAGATAAACTTGATGGATCATCCACATGACTTTTCCATTTAAAAGGTTCTGTACAGGTAGCACCATACATAAATACATAATCTTCCGGGGAAGCAGCAGGTTCTGCTGAAGCCCAATTGTTAATGGTTAGGGAATCACAATTCATCCAAATATGATAGCCTAAAGTTGGATTTCTATATAGGCCTATCCAAGTATTGTCAATAATATTATCTCTAATAAAACCTAATTCATTTACATCATAAATATTGGCTAAATGACCTCCAGCGGTTAAAGCATTTTGGGCCGCAACACTCCAACTGCTTGGGGCATCTGCTTGGTAATAATAATGGCCATGGTATTCACCTTTATAAGTATAACCGGCTATAGCTTGCCCTGCTATATAACCTGTATTTGCTGGTCCTCCAAATGGGCTACAATCATTGTTATAATCTACTCTTATAGTAACTGGGTTCCCTAAACAAACTGTAGTATCTGAAGGCGCTGTTTCTAATTTATGAAATGGCACATACACACTATCATTTGTAAAACAACCTTGATTTAGAGAGGCTTTAACTTTATACCAGCCCGTATTAAATACCGTAATAGGATTAGAAGTTTCCCCAGTATTCCATTCATAAGAGTCATATCTATTACTTACTGTAATATTTGAAGGGTAACCACAAATTCTAAAAGTATCCGAATTAATTAAATTAAAAGGTAACTCACCAACTATGGTAGACACTACAACTGTGTCATAACAAAATGAATTTCCTACAGGAATTCTAACCCAATACTCGTTGCTAGGATTGGTTGGAACTACGAAAATGTTTTGGGTAGATTCACCTGTTGACCATAATAAGCCTCCTTCTCTTCTCAATTGAATAGTTACATTGTCGATAGACCAGCTTTCATTACATTTAGTAGAATTATCAACAGCGTCTCTAAGGTCACCAACCCAAGAAAGATTTAAATCGGTTGCCGAATGCCTAAACTTTCTGGTGATGGTATATTTTGTTGTAGAAGTTGGGGTAGCATCACAACGTTTTACTAAGCCTGTGGCTGCAGCATCATTTAAAGCAGGATAGGTTCCTGTTATGCCACTATTCGCATATCCTTGTGTGCATCCAACTGTATTAGAAAAAGTAGTATTTATAACATTAGTTGTACCATTTTTGAACCTAAACAAATCAGGACCATTAGTTGAGCAATTGCCTTCCCAAGTGTCGTGTATATACAAATCGAAAGTAACCATTACCGAGTCGTGGGTTGGCAAATTTGCTTGATTGTAGGTTATAGAGTCATTTGCAAATGGACCTAATACTTTTGAACCACCATAATTTATATTTGAAAGGGAGTTCCAACCAGGGAAACTACCAGTTTGGAAGTTTTGCGTGTAGTCTGTTTGAAAAATTAAAGGGGCTGCAGGGCCTCTTAAGAAAACAGTAACACCGGCACAAACTAAAGTGTCTGGAGTTCTAATACTGGTATTATAAATATTAACATAAACACTATCAGAACCTGTGCAGCCTTCTGCAGAGGTAGCAGTTACTTTATACCAGCCATTGGCAAATACATTAATACCACTGGTAGTTCTTCCATTACTCCAACTATATGAAGCTAAACCTTCGGTTGCTTGTATAAAAACAATGGAAGCCTTACATTCTGTTAATGAATCAATAGGTATTAAATTATTAACATCAACAATATTTATATTGCTTGATCCAAAGCAGGTTTTCCCATTTTGGACGATGCTTACAAAATATCCCGTGGTGGTGCTGGGTGTAACATTTATGGTAGCAGTTGTATCTCCTGTACTCCATAGATAACTAATATTAGTAGCGTTATCAAATTCTACTAAAGCAAAAATTTCACTTTCGCAAGCCTCCCCAGGTAAAGGATCATTAATGGTATTTTTCCAAAATCGGCCTTCCGGACAAGCATCTGATCTATAAAATACAAAATTTCTGGTTGGATCTGGAACAGGGCCTCCACCTGCCCAATTGGTGTAATTTAAGGTATCACAATTCATCCAAACAAAAGGATCGTTGCCAACATTATACAAACCTAACCACATGTTTTTACCAGAAAGGGTTAGATTATTTTCAATAAATGTTTGCTCTTCAATATTATTTATTGACGCTAAAACTCCACCCAATGCCAATGCCTCTCTAGCAGCATTATTCCAACTATTTGGTCTGTTCGATATATAATAGTGGTGTCCATTAAATTCACCAGCATAGTTGTAATCAGCTAGAGCTTGACCATTTACAACAGCCTTAATTGGAGCACCAAATGGAGAACAATCATATCTTGGATAAGCTTTAATGGTAACAGGCGACCCTTTACAAATAATGGTATCAGTTGGAGTTACATAGCCAAAACCGAAACCAACAAAGATACTATCGGTAGCAGAACATCCAGCTGCATTAGTGGCAGTACAAACGTACCAACCTTCTTTATTTACTAAAATATCAGGTGTGCTCTCTCCCGTTTTCCAGGCGTAATTTACAAAACCGCTTGGTGCAGAAATAAAGGTTTCAGAAACACCACAAACATTGTTAGAATCTGTTGGAAACTCAAATACCAATGGCTCAGCAATAGTACAAGATCCATCTACCATTTTAATTGTTTGATTGGCTGCTACATTTGTTAGTGTAACTATATTTCCAAAGTCTGGAAAGAAAGCTATTACAGTATCTACAGTGTTATTGTTACCTAATCCAAAATGTAATTCATTACTTGTTGCCGCAGTGCTTGTAAATGTTTGGGAATAGTTATAGGCTTTAAATTGGGTTAAACCATTTGCACTAACATAAACTTTTGATCCAATTGGAATGCCATGTCCGTTACAAGCATATAATTTTACTTTTAGATAATTTGCACCAGGCGTATTGTTTCTCATCAAAGCACTTCCTGTTGCAGTTGCACCAAATACATCTAATTTACCATCATTGTTATAATCTAAAACAACTAATTTTTTTCTGGTTGAGGCGCTGATGCTTAATAA
The DNA here is from genome assembly GCA_018883485.1 of Bacteroidota bacterium. Lineage (GTDB taxonomy): Bacteria > Bacteroidota > Bacteroidia > UKL13-3 > UKL13-3 > B1. The sequence goes on along the minus strand of VEQB01000088.1, from coordinate 1,908 downwards.
ATTTAAACCATTATTGGCAACAAATATACCTGGGGCAGCTTGTGTTCTGAAGGCAGGTCTATTATCGCTTAAAGAATTAGACTTAACTTCCCAAATAATATCTAAGTCACCATCGTTATCAAAATCGAAAGCGTGGCTCATAAAATTATCTCCAGTAATGGCACCTTGGTAGGTATTATAAAAGCCCGTAACATTTGTGAAAGTTGCATTACCTCCGTTATTTCTAAATACTCTATTGCCATTATTTCCTGATCCAGGTGAAACTACTTCTTTGGTTCCAAGCAATATATCATCAAAACCATCATTGTCAATATCTAAAATAGTAGCAAAACCAACAGGGCTGCTATTGGTAAGATCTGTGCTGCCTTGTATACTGTAACTACCAGAGCTGTAATCATATAAATCTATGCTTACTGCATTATTAATATTACTATTTTTAATAACTAGTAAATCGTCATCTTTATCATTATCATAATCTAAAATGGCAAAATAGGGGACTATTGTTGTTCCAAAGCCAGTAAGAAGTGTTGAAGGTGCAGCAAAGGAAACCCCATTATTTTTTATGACTCTAACCTCAAATTCATTTGTAGCGTTTAAAGATGAAACGAGGATATCATTATCATTATCACGATCATAATCCGAGATAAGAATCATTGGGTCATTAGTGATGTATTGAGGAACTAAAAATAAATTGGTAGGAATTTGACTGATAGTTGTAACATCTGTAAAATTTGTCCCACAATTATTTTGAATTAATCTTAAAGTTCCATTTACGCCAGATCTTGCCATTAGAATATCTATAAATCCATCGCCATTATAGTCGAACGGTATTGCAGATTCGTTGCCAATGCCAGTTAGCGTGAGATTAGGAAAATTTAAAAAGGCTGTTTGATTAGAATAAACGCCATTTACATTTTTGTAAAACAAGATATTTCCCGTTAATTCATCGGCATAAACAAGATCTGGAAACCCATCGTTGTTGTAGTCAAGTACACCCAAAATTTCTCCTGGGGTAGAGGGTAATCCTGCACTATTAATTGAGTTGACAAATGTTTGCGCATTTGCTTGAACAATTATGAATAACAAAATAGGCAATAGTAATTTCCTCACCATATTAATGCAATTAAGGTTAATGTTACACTGTAAAACATTTACAAATTAAGTAATTAGCCTGTATTGTGGTATATTTTTAGTAAATATTAAGATTCACATGGTTGAAATTTAACCCAATTTTTTAGACAAAATCATCAGTTACTCTATTAAAATCACTCGATTTCGTAAAAATATTTTAAGTGAAATTAGCCAATTGTTTGGATAATCTCTCAATATCGGAATCACTTTGATTTAGATGAAAAACAAAGCGAATAGAATTATTGCCAATTGCACTCGCTTTAATACCTGCTTCCGCTAATTTCTGCGTAAAAATGCTCGCATTAAAGGTAGGTTCAAGTTTAAAAATAATGATATTGGTTTGAACCGGCATTATTTCTTCAACAAAGCTACAATTGGCCAACACTTTTGCAATTTGTTTAGCCCTTTCATGATCAATTTTTAAGCGCTTCACATTGTTTTTTAATGCAAATAGCCCGGCAGCTGCTAAAAAACCGGCTTGGCGCATACCGCCGCCCATTACTTTTCTAATTCTGCGGGCTTTATGAATTTGGTTGCGATTGCCAATGAGAACGGATCCAACCGGTGCTCCTAAACCTTTGCTTAGGCAAATGGAAATAGTATCAAAAGCAACGCCATATTGTAAGGCATTTTCATTATTGGCTATTAGCGCATTAAATAGTCTTGCTCCATCCAAGTGGAGCATAAGATTATTTTGGTTGCATAGATTTCTCAGTTGTTGAATTTCTGAAAAATCCCAACATGCGCCACCACCTCTATTAACAGTATTCTCTACAC
>VEQB01000489.1 GCA_018883485.1 Bacteroidota bacterium | reverse complement strand
ATTATAGACAACGCTTATTTACCTAATTATAATCAAGTTAACATTAGTAATATTAATACCAATAGGATTCAGTTAACCGTAAACTCACCAAGATTAAAAACTCCAGCCGAACCACGTTTAACTATTTCGACTGATGAGGTAACATTTTTAACGTTAACTATTCCAATAATTAACTGTCAAGAATTATACAATTTTGAAATAGTAACATTTAATGGAGCACCCTACAATCTTTATGCTGCTGGATCAACTACTGGTTCTGTAAACAGCCCGGTAGATATTTTTGGTTCATTTCAAAGCGGAAGTTCAATATTGCATTGTTCACCAGAAATTACAGACTTAGCAAAAACATCAACAGGTATTGGTTTAGGATTTGTAAATGTCGTGGGGGGAATAGGTGATGAATTTTTTATAAATGGAACAAATTTTGGCACAACTAAAGGAAAGGTTTTTGTAAGAAATGCTGATATTGGAGGCCCAGCTTCTGGCTATATAGCACTAGACGATTACGATGTAACTTGGGGGCCTAGCCAGATAAAAGTTGTATTGCCAGGCTACTCTAATAATGGATTAACCAACTACAATGATCATGTACCTGGTAGTGGCTTTTCATATGTGCAAGATGCACAATTATTTGAATCTAATAATAACTTGAGTTTAAATATTAATTATAGTGTTGATAATTTTGGAAAAGGAAGCGGCTCAACTTTTTACAAAAATAATGTTTTCTTATTTTCGTCAAATACAGACCATCTCTACCACTTTAAATTACATAGCTCAGTTACCAATCAAAGTATGATAGATTGTATTACCGAAGCACTTAGGTTATGGAGTTGCAAGGTAGGTATCGGTTTTGTTTTAGACAACGGAACAACCAACCATGAATTCGCTTCGGACACCTATAATGTAATCAGCGTTTCAGATTTAAATGATGCCTCTAAATGGGCAACAACCTCTTTGAGGAGAGATTTAAATTGTTCGTTTTCTGCTGGAATGCCAGCCTCTATGCCAGAAGTAGATATTAGAATTAATAGCACAAAATTAGCTGGTTTATTCTATGACAAAACCGGTTTACTAGATATTCCCTCCAATATGTATGATTTTTTTCACATAATCCTTCATGAAATTGGACATGCCGCTTTACAAAATCATGTTATAAACCAAGATGATTTTATGCATGCAAACCTTTTACCATTTGCGTATGGACCAAGAATCGCCAATCAAAGAAGACTAAATTTTAGACCTGGAAATTTAGGTGGTGGAGATTATGTAGTTGATAAAAGTAAAAACCAATCCTTTTCAATGATCTGTTCTAAAAACCTATATACGACAATGCTTTCAACCCCTTGCAGAAATTTTACCATTGGAGTTTCAGAATCTAAATCAATAATGAAAATAATTTCTATTAAGCCAAATCCTTTCTCAAATGAATTGAATTTACAACTTGAAAGTGCTTTTAATTCCATTTTAGAAATCACCTTAATTGATGCTGTTGGAAAGGTAGTTTTAGAAAAAACATCCCTTTCCAAAAATCAAAAAGAAATTACTTTAAATACAGAAAATCTAACTAATGGCTTCTACCATGCCATAATAGAAACATTGGATGGCACAGAAACATTGCCTTTAATTAAAATTAAAAACTAAAATATGCTTAAACTACTAGCCGCAATTTCTTTAATCTATGTTATGTGCAAAAAACCAATTGAAGATATTGACTACTGCACCCAATTGCATCACAAATTAAAGACAGAATGGAAACAAGAAGGTAAAATTACATTTTGGGAACATAATAAATATTGGGACTTTTATTACTATAATGATGGTTTAAAAATGGCAGAAATGTTTCAGGATACTAATTACCGTAAGTGTTTTGTAAAATATACATATG
>VEQB01000488.1 GCA_018883485.1 Bacteroidota bacterium | reverse complement strand
CCAACAACTGCTTAATGACTACTAAAGTTTTTGAGTAGTTATCCAGCAAAAATTTATAAGCTTACCATAGTTTTTAATTATATGTATATAAGCTATTTACTGAAATAATCTTTTTTTTATTCTATTAAAATAAAAAAAAATAAAATAATTATTATAAAAATTACAATTCAATATAATAAAATATAATCTACTTACGTTATTGTATTTTATTTATTAACTATACAAACTTATCTTCATTTAGTCAATTGTCTTACAATATCTGTGATAGCTTAGTTTCTCCTAGTGGAAAGTTTATTTATACCTCAAGTGGTACTTACTTAGATACCTTAATAAACCAATTCGGGTGCGATAGTTTAATTACGCTAGTTATTAAGAAATCTATAAGTAAATTGAAAATCTCTAAGTCTAATGATATTGATTGTAATAATCCTTTTTCTCAACTTAATGCAGATGGGGCATTAAACTATAAATGGATGCCTCCAGATGGGTTATCAAATGATATCTTAAACAACCCAAAAGCTACTCCTAAGAATTCAATTACTTATTATTTAATAGCTACTGATTCCTTTGGTTGTATATTTACTGATAGCATTTTTATAAATGTACATGGTTCAGATAGTTTAGGATTTTTCCCAAATATATTTACACCTAATGGAGATGGAATTAATGATTGCTTGCCTCTAAATAGTTTGACTAAGTTTAACAATATTAACTTTATTGTTTTTAATAGGTGGGGCAATAAAGTATTTGAGACTTCGGATTCAAATTTATGTTGGAATGGAGAAGGAATTAATGGAGAAAAATTAAGTGAAGGGGTCTATTTTTTTATCCTAGAAGGAAAAACAAACTGCAATAGGGATTTATCCATTAATGGAACGATAACAATAATTAAATAGAACCAGCGGGATATTATAAAGGAGTTAAGGAACACAGAGGCAACAATTTTTACTTTATGTTTCTCAGATATAATTGATCTGTTAAGATTGTTTACTTATCCCTATCAATTACAAAATCTACCAACTCTCTTAGCGAAGGTTTAATGGGTGTATCTGGCATTTGGTCTAGTATGGCCAATGCCTCTTGCTTAATGGCATTCATCTTATCGCGGGTATAAGCTATGCCATTGTGATGATTTACATAGTCAACTACCTCTGCCACCTTTGCCTTCTTATGGTGTTCATTTTTAATGATATTGATAATGCGTTTACGGGTAGCTTTATCTGCATTATTTAAGGTATAGATAATGGGTAAGGTTAGCTTTTTTTCTTTTAAGTCTATGCCAGTGGGCTTACCAATATCATCGGTACCATAATCCAATAAATCATCTTTCATTTGAAAAGCTATACCTGCTTTTTCTCCAAACAAACGCATTTGTTCTATTTGCTCTGGGGTGGCCCCAGCAGAGGCTGCGCCAATGGCACAACAACTGGCAATAAGTGAAGCTGTTTTTTTGCGGATGATATCAAAATAAACTTCTTCGGATAGGTTAAGATTTCTAGTTTTTTCAATTTGTAACAATTCTCCCTCGCTCATTTCTTTAACGGCATTGCTCACAATTTCTAGCAACTGGTAATCCTTGTTTTGAACCGAAAGTAATAAGCCTCGCGATAACAGATAATCGCCTACCAATACAGCAATTTTATTTTTCCAAAGCGCATTAATAGAAAAGAAGCCACGGCGCTCATCACTATCATCAACAACATCATCGTGCACTAGGGTGGCGGTGTGCAATAGTTCTACCAAACTGGCAGCCCTATAAGTGGCATCATTAACCCCATTAAATAAACCTGCAGAAAAAAATACAAAAATGGGTCTAATTTGCTTGCCTTTGCGCTTTACTATGTAGGTCATGATGGTATCTAGCAAAGGCACAGAACTACGCATGGC
>VEQB01000087.1 GCA_018883485.1 Bacteroidota bacterium | reverse complement strand
CGCTTAATGTAGGTTTGTTTCTTACCAAAGTTAAGTTAAATACTTGTGTAGCTTGTAATGAATCAGAGGTGCCTTTATATGCAAATACTGTCCATTTGGTTTTTATTGAATCGCCTTTTGCAATATTTAAGCTAGCTAAAATGGCATCAACTCCTCCTGATGTTAAAGTTAACGAAGTATCAACTCCAGTATTGTTAGATAATAAAGGCAAGCTGCTTCAAGCGAGAATTGCTAGCGATGGGCAATGGCGCTTTGAGGCAAGTTATGCAGTACCAGAAAAATTTGAAAAAGCCATTACATGCTTCGAAGATAAACGCTTTTATTACCATCCAGGGTTTGATCCAATTGCATTTGCACGTGCCATTTACCTGAACCTAAAATACAAATCGGTAGTTAGTGGTGGCAGCACCATTAGCATGCAAGTAATTAGATTGCATAGAAATAAAGCAAGAACCATTGGTGAAAAAATCATTGAAATAGTGCTGGCTTTGCGCTTAGAATTGCGCTATTCAAAAAAAGAAATACTACAACTTTATGCCGGTCATGCGCCATTTGGAGGCAACGTTGTTGGCCTGCAAGCTGCGTCTTGGCGCTACTTTGGAAGAGATGCTTCTCAATTAAGCTGGGGTGAGGTTGCAAGTTTAGCTGTGCTGCCTAATAGCCCTTCTTTGGTAAGGCCAGATAAAAACAGATTACTCCTTTTAACCAAACGCAATAAACTCTTAACTCAATTGCATAAAGAAGGCATACTAGATTTAGAAACTTATCAATTAGCGCTGCTTGAACCGATTCCACAAAAGCCTTTGCCCTTACCTAATTTTGCACCAAACCTAGTGAATAGTTTATGGGAGGGTAAACTTGGCTTATTGCCTAAACAAGCGCTAGTTTCCACTACCCTCGATAGAGAGTTACAAATACAAACCACAGATATATTAGAAAGACACCACCAACAATTAAAAGGAAATGGAGTTAATAATGCTGCTGCCTTAATTTTAGATATTGAAAAAAACGAAGTACTAGCCTATGTTGGAAATGTGTTTCACCCAAAAGAACCAGAAGTGGAGAGTTATGTAGATATGATTCCTGCACGCAGGAGCCCTGGAAGCACTTTAAAACCCTTGCTTTATGCAGCCATGTTGCAAGACGGTTCTTTATTACCGAGCACACTCGTTGCAGATATACCCACACAAGTAGCAGGCTATATGCCACAAAATTTCGATTTACAATACGACGGTGCAGTGCATGCCAATGAGGCCTTAGCGAGGTCATTAAATGTTCCAGCAGTTAGAATGTTGCAACAATATAGAACCGAAAGATTTTATTTTCTTTTGAAACAGTTAGGTATAAAATCTTTGGATAAAGGCGCTTCACATTATGGGCTATCTCTCATTTTAGGAGGTGGCGAAAATAGCATGTGGGAAATAAGTGGTGCATATGCCAGCCTTGCACGCATGCTAAATCACTACGGGATGCTTAGTGGAAAATATAACCTCAACGATTTAGTAGCACCTAAACTTATTGCAGAAGGCAAACAAATACAAACAAACATACAAGCCTCCTCAGAATATACTCCACCTCTTAATGCAGGCGCCATTTGGCAAACCTTTGAAGCCATGCAAGATTTGGTTAGGCCAGGAGATGAACAAAATTGGAGTCAGTATATTTCTAGCAGGAGAGTTGCTTGGAAAACAGGCACTAGTTTTGGGTTTAGAGATGCCTGGGCCATTGGCTTAACTTCAAGGTACTTAGTTTGTGTTTGGGTGGGCAATGCAGATGGAGAAGGAAGACCAGGTCTAACAGGCGTAAGCGCCGCAGCACCCATCCTATTCGATTTAATAAAATTAGTGCCTCGCAGCAATTGGTTCAACCAGCCTTTTGATAACATGCAACAAGAAATTATTTGTACCAAGAGTGGTAATAAAGCAAGTGAAATATGCTTACCAACCGATACTCAATGGATAGTTAAAAGTCGCATGCCTCAAGATATTTGCAGCTATCACCAATGGATACATTTAGATAATTCAAGAAAGTTTAGAGTAAGCAGCGATTGTGAAGCAACAGCAAATATGATACACCAATCTTGGTTTGTTTTGCCCCCTTCTATGGAATGGTATTATAAAAGTAAAGATGCTTCTTATGCTAAACTTCCTCCATGGAAACCAGGTTGTGAAGGAAACAATTTAGCACCTATGATGGAGTTAATTTATCCCAAAAGATTAAGCTCTATTTATATCCCAAAGGAATTAGACGGTGCAGAAGGAAAGGCAGTTTTTGAAGTAGCACATAGAAACAAAGAGTCTAAAATTTATTGGCATTTAGATGGTAAATTTATTGGCACAACTCAGGAGTTTCATAAATTAGCACTAAGCCCTGAAGCCGGCAAACACTTGCTTATTTTAGAAGATGAACTCGGTGAAAGAATAGAATTACCTTTTGAAGTAGTAAGAAATCTACCTTGAAATAATTCCCTCTAAACTAACTTTTCAGTAAGCTTTTCGATAGCCTTCTTGGCAGGTTTTCCTTCATATAAAATCTGGTGTATAGTATCCATAATTGGCATCTTTATTTGAAGCTTTTCGTTAAGGTCGTGTATGGTTGCCGTAGCATAATATCCTTCAGCAATCATTTTCATCTCCAATTGAGCGGCCTGAACCGTATACCCTTTGCCTATCATATTGCCAAAAGTTCTATTTCTGCTATGCACAGAATAACCCGTAACCAAAAGATCGCCCAGGTATGCGCTATGGTTAATTTTTCTATCGGTATCGGTTAAATTCCGCAAGAAGCGTTTCATCTCACGTATGCTATTACTCATTAATACAGCTTGGAAATTATCGCCATAACCTAAACCATGGCATATACCAGCAGCCACCGCATAAATATTTTTTAATACAGCACCATACTCTGTGCCGCGCACATCTGCAGAAACAAGTGAACGTATGTAAGCGCAACTTAATAATTGTGCAAAATGCCTAGCTAAATCTTGGTTCAAACCTGCAATGGTTAAATAGGATAATTTCTCGTTTGCCACTTCTTCTGCATGGCATGGACCAGAAATAACCAATACATCTTTAGGAGAGGTGCCATAAACATCTACAAAATAATCTCCTACAATTTGCTTGGTACTAGGCACTAAACCTTTAATAGCAGAAATAATCACTTTATCCTTAAAAAGTTCCTTAGGAAGTGCTTCAATAGATTTTTCTAAAAATGCAGCAGGTATTGCTATAAGCAAGGCATCTGCACTACTCACAACAGCTTCAATATTGGCACTAACTTCTACCAACTCTGGATGTATTTCAATAGCGCTAATATAATCTGGGTTATGGAGTTTAGTCCTAATATATTCAGCCTTTTCTTCGGTTCGAACCCACCATTGCAACTTTTGAATTTGCGTATTAGGTAAAGCCTTGTGCTCGCTTAAAATTTTCACCAAAGCAGTTGCCCAACTTCCTCCTCCAATTACAGCAATGTTTCCAAGTCTTTTCATGCTGCAAAATAATTAAAAGGCTATTAACTAAAAATTTATTGTAAAGTGCTAGCATCAGGCCAACATAAAAAATAACTCCCGCTGATTCCGCTGATTAAAGAAATGCTGATCTCAATCATAAATAAAATTAAATCTGTACCATCTACTTCTGCGCCATCTGCGGCTCTTACTTCTGCGCGCTCTGCAGAAAAACTTCTTCTATCCACTTGGCAAAAGAAATCTCCCGCTAATTCCGCTGATTAAAGAAATGCTGATCTCAATCATAAACAAAATTAAATCTGCACCATCTACTTCTGCGCCATCTGCAGCTTTTACTTCTGCGCGCTCTGCGGAAAAACTTCTTCTATCCACTTGGTAAAAGAACTCTCCCGCTAATTCCGCTGATTAAAGAAATGCTGATCTCAATCCTAAACAAAATTAAATCTGCACCATCTAATTCTGCGCGCTCTGCGGCAACCAATTCTGCGCGCTCTGCGGGAACCAATTCTGCGCGCTCTGCAGAAAAACTTCTTCTATCCACTTGGTAAAAGAACTCTCCCGCTGATTCCACTGATTAAAGAAATGCTGATCTCAATCCTAAACAAAATTAAATCTGCACCATTTACTTCTGCGCCATCTGCAGCTTTTACTTCTGCGCCATCTGCGGGAAAACTTCTTCTATCCACTTGACAAAAGAAATCTCCCGCTGATTCCGCTGATTCCGCTGGTTAAAGAATCGCTGATCTCAATCCTAAACAAAAATAAAATCTGCGCCATCTGCGGTAACCAACTCTGCGCGCTCTGCGGCTCTTACTTCTGCGGCCTCTGCGGGAAACCTTTTTCAATCCACTTGGGAAACCTTCTTCAATGTTTGTGTTAAACCATAAAGAAAAAACTAATAGCAATCAAGCATTAATTACACTAAACACAAAGTAAATCTCACTTGTAAGAACTACTTTCTCCATGCTTATTAAATTAAATCCCCTCCTTTTAAATTTGTTCTATGACAGAAAACGACATATCATTTCTCATTAGAAAATGCATCTTCAAAGTATACAATTCTTTAGGACCAGGCTTACTAGAATCTGTGTACGAAGCGGCAATGTTATATGAACTTCAAAAAGAAGGCCTAAAAACAAAACAGCAAATGCCAATACCAGTAGTCTACGAAGGCATATACTTAGATAAAGGATTCAGACTAGATATACTTGTTGAAGACAAAGTAATCATAGAAATTAAATCTGTAGATTTTATAAATGGCGTGCATCATAAACAACTTATAACCTATCTAAAATTGGCAGATATCAAACTAGGATTACTTGTAAATTTTAATGCCGATAACATAAACGATTCAATATTCAGAAAAGTCAATAAACTATAAAAAGTAGCAAATAAAGCAAACCGGCCATGGGTACTATTACAACCTAGTTTAAATCTATCGTCCTCCTTTCACAAAGTTTCTTTAACTGAAGGAAACTAAGAGTAGGTTGGGAATAAATAGAAGGCAGCTAACGCTGTAATAGGGGCATAAAATATTTTGAATAAAATACAAGACAAATTTTCAAAATAACTGATGAAAATCCAATTTATAGGATTTGTTTTTTTTGCAGTATATCTTTTGAAAAGAACATTTTTAAATTTGAATTACAAAAGTAAAATTACATATAAACATCTTTAATATCTAAAACAATGAAAACAAAAATTTTATTAATTATTAGTTTACTACTTACAATGAATTCTAGAGTTTTTGGTGCAAACCCCTTAAGAAACAATTTAATAATTGCAGGCAATAAACACAATGCACTAATGATTTATCAAAGTTATTCTAACCAACAAAAAGCATCTGTTTGGATAGATAAAATAAATCAAGTAATTAGTTTAAACTGCTGGAACAATATCCAGTTAAGTTATTTAAACAATTTATTAGGCCAGTTAAATTCCCAGATTTTTGACCCCACAAGCCAATCCTTTATAAATTTTAATGGATACATGCAAACGTGGCAGCAACAGGCTTTATCGCAATTTAATAAGATTCAATTGAGGTTTATTGTAACTACCATTTCCGATTACAATCCAAATGATATTCCAAATCCAGGGGATGATAATGGACAGGACTGTAATTGCAGTTTAGACAGTGATTGGTGTGGTGGAACATTAATTCCTAGCGAAAATTGTAAAAAATTACTTTGCACACAGAAGGAAGGTTGCGGTACATTTTGGTTACATAAATGCACTGGAGTTTGTTCAGGAGCTCAGCCTATGAATATAAATGGAGGCGTACAATGGTAACAACAAATAATATGAGTTTCACAACTAAAACAATCTTATTTATTATTTACTCTAGTGTTTGCCTATTGACGGGCTACTTTGGTTGGGAAATTCAAATGGCATTGGTTACCTCAGCATCCCTATTTATTTTTCATTTGCTTAGAAAAGATACCCTTTTTATAAATTTAATCTTCCTTATTGCTCCATTAATTTATGCATTTTATGGATTCAATCTTCATCTTCATGTATTGCCAATTAAGGTTGTTCCATTTTTAACTTTCATAGGATTTAGGATTATAAAACTAAAAATTAAGCCGCTCTACTTCTATCCTAGCCTTTTGCTATTAAGCGTTTTCAGCTACTTTGGCATGCAAAAATACTTGGATTGGGAATATAACATAAGCTTCAAACCTTCTTCAGGAATCCCTTTTGAATTTAAATTATATTCAACAGATTCTATTGATCTTACTGCAACGATTTTAGAATCTGACTCTATAATTGTATTAGATTGCTGGAATAATACATGTGGTATTTGTTTGCGTAAGTTCCCAGAATTTGTATCGGTTCAAAAAGAGTTCTATAAAGATAAAGTAGCCTTTTATACTGCAAACCTTACTACTTCAATGCAAGACAATAAAAGGAGTTTATCCTTATTAAAAAAACACTATGGTTTAACTAATAATCTTTTTATTCCAGATTCAAGCATTTGGCAAAAATTAAAAATAGATGGAGTTCCATTATTCATAATTTTATATCGTAAAAAAATTGTATTCATTGGCCATCTTGAGTTTAATAAAAAAACTATTGAACATAGTTTGATGGATGAAATTCAAAAGCAATTGCTCACCATAAAAAAACTTGATTACTAATTTTTAAGCAAAAGCAAAAAAAAGCCGAACTAACATTACTGCTGGTTCGGCTCTTTTCAAATTACTTTCTTTTATCCTTCAGATTCGTTAGATCCACCTTCATGGTTGCGTGGTGGTCTTGGACCTCTATCACGGTTACCATCTCTTGGACCTCTGTCTCTGTTGCCACCATCTCTGAAACCCTCTCTTGGTGGTCTATTTTCTCTTGGCGCCGGTTCAACATAACCTTCTGGCTTTGGTAATAAAACTTTGCGGCTTAATTTAAGTTTACCTGTTTTTGGGTCAACCTCAATTAACTTCACCTTAATAATATCACCCACATTCATCACACCTTCCATAGTGGCTAATCTGCTCCAGCCAATTTCACTAATGTGTAATAAACCATCTTTACCTGGCATTATTTCTACAAAAGCACCAAAGTCTACAATAGATTTTACCTTACCTTCATACTCTGCACCAACCTCTGGCACTGCAACAATAGCCTTAACCATTGCCACCGCTTTGCGCATGCTATCTCCATCGTTAGAAGCAATCTCAACTACACCTGTATTTCCTACTTCGGTAATAGAAATTACTGCACCAGATTCTTTTTGTATACCTTGAATAATTTTACCACCAGGCCCAATTACTGCACCAATAAATTCTTTATCAATAATGATAGTTTCTATACGTGGAGCATTTGGTTTGTAATCTGCATTAGGTTCAGCAATGGTTTTATTCATCTCATTCATAATGTGTAAACGGCCTGCCTTAGCTTGGTTCAAAGCTTCTTCTACCATTTCCCATCTTAAACCATTTATTTTAATATCCATTTGGCAAGCAACAATACCTTTACTTGTTCCAATTACTTTAAAATCCATATCTCCTAAATGATCTTCATCACCTAAGATGTCCGAAAGGATGGCATACTTACCAGTGGTTTCATCACTTATTAAACCCATAGCAATACCACTTACTGCTCCTGTAATCTTTATACCTGCATCCATTAATGCTAAGGAACCAGCACACACAGTAGCCATAGAAGATGAACCATTTGATTCTAAAATATCCGAAACAATACGCACAGTATATGGATTAACTGGAGCACCAGGTAAAACTCGCTTAATACCACGAAGTGCTAAGTTTCCATGCCCAATTTCTCTTCTACCCGGACCTCTATTTGGTCTTACTTCACCTGTTGAAAAAGAAGGAAAATTATAATGTAACAAGAACTTGGCATAGCCTTCATTCATTGGGCTATCTAACATTTGCTCATCCAATTTTGTACCCAAGGTAACAGTGGTTAATGATTGAGTTTCGCCACGTGTAAATACTGCAGAACCATGCGCGCCTGGCAAGTAACCCACTTCACTCCAAATTGGACGAACTTGGTCTAATTGTCTTCCATCTAAACGCGTTCTATCATTAATAATCATAGCACGAACGGCGTCATATTCTACTTCATGAAAATACTTACTTAATAAAAATTTATCTGCCTCAGTACCTTCTGGCAAGCTGGCTTTAAATTCTTCTTTTATCGCCTTGAACCCAGCAGAACGCTCGGCTTTGCTTAATTGAGATTTAGCAATGGCATATACCTTATC
>VEQB01000487.1 GCA_018883485.1 Bacteroidota bacterium | reverse complement strand
TTTTAATACCTGGCGTAGCAAATACCTTATAAGGATGTGTGGCTGTAGAAGTTGTACCATCGCCAAAATTCTATGGAGTATGGTCTATGAACTTTTACAACTTCTCAACCACAAATCTGGTCATGCGCTCATATAAATGTAAGCGGGTTTTTACACCGCCAATACCATGGTTTTTGTTAGGGTAAAACTCACTATCAAATTTAACACCTTTGTTTATCATCTTATCTACCATTTCTACTGCATTTTGAAAATGCACATTATCATCTGCTGTGCCATGAATTAAGAGATAATTACCCTTGATTTTTTCTACATGATTCATAGGAGAATTATCATCATAATTTTGTCCGTTTTCTTGTGGGGTTCGCATAAAACGCTCGGTATAGATATTATCATAAAAACGCCAATTGGTAACGGGAGCTACAGAAATAGCAGCTTTAAAAACATCGTTACCTTTACTTAATCCTAAACCAGCCATATAACCGCCAAAACTCCAACCCCAAATGCCAATTCTTGTAGGGTCAACATAAGAACGCTTTGCCAATTGTTTGGCAGCATAAATTTGATCTTCAATTTCATATTTACCTAAGTTTAAATAGGTACACTTCTTGTATTTTTCACCCTTAAATCCGGTACCACGACCATCTATAGAAACTACTATATATCCTTTTTGAACCAATAGTTGATGCCAAAAATAATTGCCTCCACTCCATCGGTTCATTACAGTTTGACTACCTGGGCCTCCATACACAAACATAAAAACTGGATATTTTTTGGTGCTATCAAAATTTACAGGCAAAAGCGTAAACATATTCATGGTATCACCTTGTTCGTTCTTTAGAGTAGTAAATTGAGGCGAGCTTAAGTTAAATGATTTCATTTTTTCTTTTAACTCATTGTTATTTTCTAAGGTTCTAAGCAAACCAGCCTTAGTACTGTTTAAACTAAAAACAGGAGGCATGCCTAAGGAGCTGTGAACACTCATATAATAAGAAAAATCACTATTAAAATAAGCTGCATTCCAACCTTTTTCTTTGCTTAGCATTTGCTTGCCTTTACCATTTAACCCGCAAACATACACATAGCGCTCGGCAGCATCCACTTCAGAAGAAGTATAATATATCAATTTGTTCTTTTCATCTACGCCTAGCAATTCATCTATATCGTAATTGCCTTTAGTTAATTGGCGTATTAATTTACCATTTAATCCATACAAATAAATATGGTTGAACCCATCTCGCTCACTTGTAAAAATAAAGGATTTGCCATCTTGCAAAAAGCTAAGGTTATCTGTAATGTCGATATAATAGGTGTTGGTTTCTGTGTAAATTATATTCGATTTGCCAGTAGAAGCATCTGCCAAGAGCAATTCTAATTTATTCTGTAAACGATTTAAGCGTTGTACACATAGCACATTCGGATTTTTGGTCCATTGCATGCGTGGCAAATAAATATCCGTTTCTTTACCAGTTTCAACCTCGGCAATCAATTCAGATTTTACATCATACACATAAATATTAACCAAAGAATTAGGCTCTCCCGCTTTGGGGTATTTAAACTTATATTGTTTAGGGTACAACTGCCCATAAAGGGTCATTTCAAATTGTGGCACATTGCGTTCGTCGAAGCGATAGAAGGCAATTTTATCTCCAGCACTGTTCCAAGAAAAGCCTTGCCAAATAGCAAACTCTTCTTCGTAAACCCAATCGGTAGCCCCATTAATGATTTCATTTTCTTTACCATCCTTAGTAATTCTAATCTCTTGCTTTAATTTAAAGTCATAATAGTACAAATCATTATCCCGCACAAAGGCAAGCTTAGTAGCATCTGGAGAAAGAGTGGCATAACGCACTAAATCTTTTACTGGTTGCTGCAATTGTTTACGGGAAATATCATAC
>VEQB01000486.1 GCA_018883485.1 Bacteroidota bacterium | reverse complement strand
ATGTCTTCTAATTCTTTTTCGTTAAGCTCAGAAGTGGGTTTTTCTCTTATATCTCTATCTAAGTAAAAGTCAATAATCATATCGTCCCTAAGGATTTCTTTTTCAAAATTTAAGCTAGCTTTGAGCTGTGCCCTTACTTCTTTTTCTACTTCCTCACGGGTACATTCATGTGCTGTTTTTTTTGTTGTATAGTTGCCAGGTGTAAACCAATCACTAATATCTACACTCAATACACCTTTTACTTTATGATTGCCTTTGGAAGTAATATCGTAGCCTTCCCAAAACTGCACCTGACTAATACAGGTTAATGCCCATTCTGAATCACTGCAGATTACATGGCCCTTATTGATCACAACATCTTCCGAGAGGTAATATTGCAACCCATTCATCCAGCTTACACTGGTTGAAAGTTGTTTGATATATTGTAAGGTGGTATCGGCTGCAATTATATCATCAGAGATTAATTGTGCAGCCCTTTCAACAGGCATCGCCATAATATAATAATCTCCAGAAACGGCTATACTTTCTCCATTATTTTGGGTAATGCTAACAGATTTAACCGTTTTGTCATTGTTCAAATTAATCTTAGTAGCAGAGGCCCCCTGATGGATAGTTACGTTTTTTGATATCAAATAGTCTTTCCAAGCATTTAGGAATTTTTCATTCGTTGGCCCATTTAATACGCGGTCGGTATTTACACTTGGGTCAGTTGAACAATAAAAGAGTTGTAAAAAAATATCTCCCCCCGTTTTTGTACTTGCTAATTCGGCCTTAGCAGCCACCAGCGTTCTTGTTAAGCCTTCCACCAACAAATGTTGATAGTTAACAGAAAATCTATCGGCTTGTAAGTATTCCCACCATCCCAGTCTTTCATAGTCATTTTCTCTTCTTGTTTTGGAGCTCGTCATCAATTGCCAAAGCCTTTCAGCAAAAAAATGCAACTCTTCGCTGGTTAAGCCACTATCCACACCATGAAAATCTTTTATAATAAGTTTAATATCTGATAAACTTTTTGGAAAGGACGAGGGTGTTACAATAGGGGCCTTGCCTTGCCTAGCCAACATAATTCTGGAAGTAGCCGTAAGGTTATTAAACACACTTTGGGTTTTACCATTGTTACTAAACGGAATCCGTTTCATGGTATCTGTGATGTGCTTATAAAACCCAGGGAAGAACCTAAATCCATGTTCCCCTGGCAAAGGGTTTAGGTACTCATGATTATGGTTATAATCTATGCTTCTGGCTTTTCCGCCCATGTATATTGGGTTTCTTTCGTATATTTCAACTGCAAAGCCTCTTTCAATAAGTTCATGCGCAGCACTCATGCCCGCAATACCTCCACCTAGAATAATTACTTTTTGCATGTGTTATAAATTTACAGGAAATATATTATAATTTTACTTAAATGCAATTATTCTAACAGTTGCAAGCTGCCAGAAGCCATTCTTGGAAATCAAGGAAAGGATTGAAAACGGTAGTAAAGAAGATGCAAAACATTTGAGAAAGCATAAAGCAGATGTGTTCAGATTGATTGTTATGCTTACGCCGGAATCAATATTTGAACTACCTGAAACAATTCAAAACCATATTGATCAATTTACTAAATTAACTGCTATTGATTTACCTGACAAAGCCGTTTTTAAAGAATTGGGGTTGAACAATATTGACCCGAAAACAGTATTTGAGCAATTTAAAAAATCATTCAAAGTGAGTTTTAATATAAGGTAGAGATTAAAAGAAAAGAATATGTAAAGAAAAAGCCCAAAAGTTATACATGACTAAGCCAACATGTAAAGAAAACCGACCTTTTCAATACATACTGTTCGGAAGCTTTTTCATTTCAAAAAATGATTTTACTTTAGTGCGCTATGGATGCAAGTAACTCAAAAAGTATCACC
>VEQB01000086.1 GCA_018883485.1 Bacteroidota bacterium | reverse complement strand
GCCCTAAAGCAGAGCATGGAACTCATGTTGCAGGTATTATTGCGGCAGACAGAAACAACGAGTTAGGCATTTCGGGCATTTGCCAAATGGCAGAAATAATGACCATTCGCTGCGTGCCAGATGGTGATGAAAGAGATAAAGACGTTGCCAATGCCATACGCTATGCAGCAGACAATGGCGCAAAGGTGGTAAACATGAGTTTCGGGAAAAAGATTTCTCCATATGCAGGCGTAGTGCAAGAAGCTATTGCTTATGCTAAAACTAAAGATGTTTTGCTAATACATGCTGCAGGAAACGATGCAGCCAACTTAGAAACTGAATTGTTTTTCCCAGAAGGTTATATAAAAGATAGAAAAGAAAATTATAGCCATTGGATAGAAGTAGGCGCTATGAGTGCTGGAGAAGGTAAGAAAAGAATTGGTAGTTTTTCTAACTATGGCATAACCCATGTAGATGTATTTGCACCAGGCGTAGATGTTTATTCTTGTATTCCAGAAAGCAAATATGCTAGCTTTAATGGCACCAGTATGGCCGCGCCTATGGTGGCTGGAGTAGCAGCCTTAATACGCCAAAACTTCCCTACATTAACGGCAGAGCAAACTAAAAAAATCATTTTAGAAAGTGCGATTCCTTGCAAAGAAAAAATTGTAATACCAGGTACCAAGAAAAAAGCTAAACTCGCTAAAATTAGCAGAACTGGTGGCATTGTAAATGCTTATGCAGCGCTAGTGTTGGCCGAAAAAGTTAGTAAAGGGCAATAAGCCTTTACTTTAAGAAATTATACCTTAAGCCAATGCTAAAAGTATTGGGTTTAAACCCATAATTTCCAATTGTATTGCCCGTCAAATTCGTAATTTTAGATTCTGTTAATCCTACCATATAGTTGGTGTAAATAGAGAATCCTGTTTTCTTAAAATACAATTCCAATTCTGGCATACCCATACCCAAATCCAAAACCCATAGTTCGCTTAGATTTATTTTGAGCCAAGCAATTAAAACAAAAAGTAAAGGATAAAGGGAAAACCAAGAACAGTAATTTGTGCTTCATAACTTGCCTTTTAATAACCAAATATACAAAAAAAAGCCACCTAAAAATCAAGTGGCTTTTGAATACATTTAAATACTTGGTTACATGCCAAACCTAGCTTTTAAACCTTTACTAAGAAAATGAGCTAATCCTTTCCAACAAATTCAATGGAAGAAGGTGCAATTCCTAAGCCTCTATTTTCTGAATACTTTTTAATTGAACTTAAGGTTCTAGGATTTAAACTTTCGTAAAGTTCTACATTATTAGGGTCTTTAAACTTTATTTCAATATTCTTTTTTGGTTCAAGCCATAATTTCTCGCTTGTTTTTAGGTTCAACACATTAAACCTCCCATACTTATAAGTATAAACTGAGTAAGAATAGGCAGGCGCTTTAATTACAGTTTTGCCCTTAACAACTTCCATTTCTGCGGGTACTTTTATTAGAGAATCTGCCAGCACTCCACCTTCATTAATTAATAAAAAATCTCCAAAAAAACTCAATTCCAAAGCATCTATTTTTCTGTTTAGCTTGCTAAAATAAGGAGGAAATTGCTCTGGTTTAATAATCACTTCTCCTTTAGCATCAAGTAAAGTTTGCTCCTTCCCTTTTGTCAAAAAAATAACAGGCAATCGGTCTGAACCAAAGTTACTCCAATTGGCCCAATTATACTCTGCAAAGCTTTCGAATTCGAAAGGCAAAACAGTATTTCCCGTTTCGGTTAGCCCCCCCCATTTGCCATTCTGTTTTGCCAAAATCACCTTCCCTGGAGTGTAGTATCTATAGTCACTGATTATAGTGTCCGTATTAACTTTAGAGAAGTCATTAGGATCTATAGGTACTTCAATATATTCGGTATCGTGCCAGAAGCGGGCGGGCGAATAATTATTTCCTAAATCAAGGTTACCAATCTTAACTTTAACATACACCATAATATCTTCATACATGGGTTCAATCCGTTGTGTTTTATCTCCATTTTCATTAAAGAATTGCACGCCAAATAAGTTTCCTTTTTCAATGGGTTCAACGGTTTGAGCCGACAAGCTAAGTATCAGCAAAACACTAAATATAGTGAAAATTAGTTTTTTCATAGAATCAAAGTAAAGTAAAATAAAACTTAGCTGCAATAAACAGATATTAAATCAATAGAGGCATAGCGCAACAAAAAATGATGCAGGTTGAAAACATCTGTCCTACGGATTATGTTTATAAAATAAAATCTAACACAATGAATTACTTAATAACCGGCGCTGGAAGTGGCATTGGAAGAGCTATTGCCATAGAAATTTCGCAACAAAACCATACTTGTTATTTGTTAGGAAGAACAGAAACAAGCCTAGCAGAAACACTATCTCTTCTAAAGCATGGTAAGCACAAAATAGTATTGGCAGATGTATCCAGTGCAGCGTCTTTACAAAAATGCCTTACAGAAAATAATGCATTGATTTTAGATGGTATTATAGCCAATGCGGGCTTAGGAGGGGAAAACAAGTTTGGCGAAACCGATAGGTGGGAGGAAATCATTAACACCAATTTAACTGGCACCTATTTAACGGTAAATTATTTTTTACCTGCACTACAAAAAAGTAACTCTCCCACCAAACATATCTTAATTACTTCCTCTGTTTTGGCCAGATTAGGGGTAGCTAATTATGCGGCATATTGCGCCTCTAAAGCAGGTTTACTAGGGCTCATGAGAAGTTGGGCCATACAATATGCACCAGAAAACATTTTAGTTAACGCTATTTGTCCGGGCTGGGTAAATACAACAATGGCGCAAGAAGGTTTGCAAGGCATTGCAGATGGAATTGGCATTTCTAAAGCAGCGTTTTTTGATATTGCCATGCAATCTGTGCCCTTAAAACGAATGAGTGAGCCCAAAGAAATAGCAGACCTTTATATGTATTTGCTAAATCAAAGCTCTATAACGGGTCAAGCCATAGATATTAATTGTGGCTCAGTAATGAATAGTTAGCACAATTCGTATACAATAGCAGCCCCCTGCCCTACGCCAATACACATGGTAGCTAAGCCATACTTTACGCCACGTTTTTGCATCTCGTGAAGGAGTGTGGTGCTAATTCTAGAACCGCTTGCACCTAAAGGATGGCCTAAAGCGATTGAACCTCCATTCACATTTACTATTTCTGGGTTCAAGCCTAACTCACGCATACATGCCAAGCCTTGGGAGGCAAAAGCCTCATTAAGTTCTACCAAGCCTAAATCGGCTACTGAAATACCTGCGCGCTTTAAGGCTTTTTGGGTAGCTGGCACCGGACCAATTCCCATCACCGAAGGATTTACACCTGCAATGGCTCTTCCAATAACTTTAGCCATAGGTTTTAAGTTAAAACGTTTAACTGTTTCCTCCCCAGCTAGCAATAAGGCAGCAGCGCCATCATTTATGCCACTTGCATTACCCGCAGTAACCGAACCATCCTTTTTAAAAGCAGGTTTTAACTTGGCAAGGTCTTCCAAAGAACTCAAACGCGGATGTTCATCTTTATCAAACATTTTAGGTTCACCCTTTTTCTGAGGAATAGGCACATGAATTAACTCCTCGGCAAATCTATTGGCATCGTGGGCAGCTTGGTATTTTTGCTGAGAGACCAATGCAAAAGTATCTTGGTCTTCGCGGCTTACTTTCCATTGTTCAGCAACATTCTCTGCCGTTTCGCCCATGCTAAACGGATGGTATAAAGCTGCTAAAGCCTTATTGGTAAAGCGCCAGCCAATGGTAGTATCATAAATTTCAGGTGTTCGGCTAAAAGCGGCATCTGCTTTGGCCATTACAAAAGGCGCACGGGTCATGCTTTCTACCCCACCAGCAATATATACATCGCCATCGCCCACCTCAATAGCCCTAGAAGCATCTATTATACTTTGTAAGCCACTTGCGCAAAGCCGGTTAACCGTATTACCGCCTATACTTGTAGGCAAACCAGCCAATAATAAAGCCATACGAGCAACATCTCTATTGTCTTCGCCAGCTTGATTGGCAGCTCCAAAAATTACATCTTCAATTTCATTAACATCTATACTTGGATTACGAGCCACTAAAGCCTTAATAACGTGGGCTGCTAAATCATCTGGTCTAATCACACTCAAAGCTCCGCCAAACTTGCCAATTGGAGTTCTTACAGCATCTATAATATACACAGGTTTCATCTTAAATTATTTAACTCACAAACTTAGGCATTCAAACGCAATAATTAATAATTGTAAAAATTTGCATTCTTACACTTTCAAGACAAACAAAATTGGCTTGTCTAATAATGTAAAATCCGTGTCAAACATGGCGTCTCAGGAAAGTCATAATCATGTCATAAACCCCAAATATGATATTTATTAGGTGTTGAATTGATTTGATGTATTTTTATTTGCATCCATAAAATAAACATCAATGAAAAAAATATTTTTACTGCTTTCTTTTTGCCTATTTACCCTTATTTCTATGGCTCAAAATATTGTAAGTGATTCTGCCACCATGGGCCAGGGTTATGCAAACGATGTACACTATAGCTTGCAAAATGGAACAATTAGCACAGTTTCGAACACAAATTGGCATTTAGCATTTAGAAGCGGTTTACAAACCGATGGTATTTTTATCAATTCAACCGCTAACGTAAAAGCCTATTTAACCAATAAAGCCATTACAGATTGGGCAATTTTAGATAGTACACATATTACTAATGAAGTTTTTAATACGGATACTAGCTGGGAAATTGGCGCATTTAACAGAACTTTTGATAGCCCATATTCTAGTTGGGGGGTTTACAATACCATAACAAAAAAGGTAACAGGCGACTCTCTATACATCTTAAAGGTTGGTAACAACTGGGCTAAGTTATGGGTGGTTGAAAAAGATTATGGAACCTGGCAAGTAAGAGTTGGAACTACAACAAAAGATACAACCTTCACTATTTTACATAACGATATTAGATTTAATACATTTGGCTACATTAATTTAAATACATTAAATGTGCTTTACCGCGAACCAGCTGATAGCATTTGGGATTTTAAATTTACGCGCTACTATTCATTACAACCTTCACAAAATATTTACTACCCATCAACAGGTGTTTTAAATAACCGCGGCGTAAAATCTGTTAAGGTATCTGGAATTGATAAAAATACCTACATGAATTATGGCGCACACACCATGGTTAATAATATTTCTACACTTGGGGCAGATTGGAAAACCTTTGACAACGCAACCTTTCAATGGAATATTACTGATTCTACTTGCTATTTTGTAAAAGCGAAAACAGGAGATATTTGGAAAGTTTGGTTTACAGGTTTTGGAGGTGCAAGCTCAGGTAAATCTTACTTTAATAAGCAAAAATTATTTACTGTAGGTATTGGTGAAAGAAGCTTACCAATTGCGCACCTAGCAATTTATCCAAATCCAGCTTCAGAAAATGTTTCACTTGTTTTAGATAATAAGAGCATGCGCTCAGCAGTTATACGTATTGTAGATTTACAAGGTAAAATTGTACTCGAAGAAAGCAGAAGTATTGAAATTGGCATGCAAACATTGCCAATCAATGTTAGTGGGTTAAATAATGGTATGTATATCATGAGTTTAGAAGGTGAAAACTATACTGCAAATAGCAGAATTGTAATTAGTAAATAAGCGCAATTAAATTGGGCAAAAACGTTATCTTATGCTTCATCCTAACACTTTGTGCCTTTGCTTCGGCTAAGGCACAAAGTGTTTTATTGGTGCAACAAACCAATGGCAAACCTTTAGCCAATGCCATGGTTTACGTAAAATGCATAGAAGGGCCGTGTAAGTCTAAAACAGACATGCTCTATACAGCAGTAGATGGCCTAATTATCTTGCCAGATAAGGGCATTTATGAAGCAACGATTAAAAAAATTGGGTTCGAACTCAAGAAAATAAAACTTGAATCTAATGCACAAATAACTGTAGTTTTAAAGGAAATCCTCAATGACCTCGAAGAGTTTGTTGTTACGGGCGAATATGAAAAAACGAGTACATCCAACTCGGTTCAAAAAGTTAGAGTATTAGATCAAAAAAGAATACAGGCGCAAGGTGCCGTTAATTTAAAAGATTTATTATCCAATGAACTAAACGTAAGAATTAATCAAGACAATATTCTGGGGGCGGGCTTATCTTTACAAGGTATATCGGGTCAAAATATAAAAATATTAATCGATGGAGTACCAGTAGTAGGCAGAGTAAATGGAAATATAGACCTTACCCAACTCAACTTAAATAATATAGA
Source organism: Bacteroidota bacterium (assembly GCA_018883485.1). Classification (GTDB taxonomy): domain Bacteria; phylum Bacteroidota; class Bacteroidia; order UKL13-3; family UKL13-3; genus B1. Next base: position 1,943 of record VEQB01000086.1, on the reverse strand, counting down.
ACGTGTAGAAATCATTGAAGGCCCAATGAGTGTGGTATATGGCACAGATGCACTTGGGGGTGTTATTAACTTAATATCCAAAAAACCTGTAAATGCTTCTTTTAGTGGCAATCTTCAATCTTATGTAGAAAGTGTTGGGCAATACAATTTAAACACATCTGTTAGCTTAAAATATAATGCACATGCCTTTAAATTAGGATTAGGTAGAAATTATTTTAATGGCTTTACAAGTAATTTCTACTACGATAATAATATCAAACCCGCCATTACAGACAATACTTACGCAAGTTATTATGATAGAAAACAGCAATGGCTTCCTAAAGAACAACGTTTCGCAGATGTAAATTATACCTATACCTTAAAAAATGGGGATATTAGTTACCAGGGTTCCTATTTTAATGAAATGGTATCTAATAAAGGATTGCCAACTATTACAAGTTACGACGCCTACGCATTTGATGATTATTATGAAACACAACGCATAAATAATTATGTCTTTTTAAATTTAAAATTCAAAAGCAAAGCTAACTTAAACCTTATTCAGGCAATTAATTTATTTGATCGTAAGAAAAATGTTTATCGTAAAAATTTGGTTGATATGAGTGAAACTTTAATCCCAATTGAAGATGACCAAAGCCATATCAGATTTGCGAATGTAAACTTTAGAGGAACATACAGTACTAAACAACATACTAAACTAAACTATCAGCTGGGCTATGATGTAGTTTATGAAAAAGGAAGTGGAGATAGAATGACAGGTAACCCAGAGATGATAGATGCAGCAACCTTCTTAAGCATGGAATACAAACCTATCAATCGCTTAAAAATTATGCCTGCGGCTCGTATTGCTTACAATAGCAGATTTAGTGTGCCTGTTGTTCCTTCCATAAATATAAAATATGATGTTAATGCTGCATGGTCTATTAGAGCGTCTTACGGAAATGGTTTTAGAGCACCATCTTTAAAAGAGTTGAACCTATTTTTCTTCGATTTCAATCATAGTATACAAGGCAATCAAAACTTAAAAGCAGAAAATTCTCATAACTTTAATATGGTAGCTAATGCCAGAAAAATCTTCACTAAACATATTATCAATTTTGAACCCTCTGTATTTTTTAATCATATTTACGACATGATTAGTTTAGCAATTGTAGATGCCAATTCCACTCCTCTGCTTTATTCGTATGTAAACATAGATACTTACAAAACATTTGGTTTAAACTTACAAGGAGAATGGAAATATAATGCCTTTAGTTTAACAGGGGGTTACACCTATGCTGGCAGGTACAATATTGCCTATACCCAAAATCAAAACATAGATCAATTTTCTTATGCTCCAGAATACAGAATAAATATTGGATATACCATTCCTAAAATTTTGGTAAACACAAACGTATTCTATAAATACAATGGGGCTCTTCCTGGTTATATATTAGGAGCAAATAAGGAAGTTTTACAAACGCTAATAGACCCATACCAACTTATGGATGCAACCTTTAGCAAAGCCCTTTTCAAAAGCAAGTTACAAGTGGCAACAGGGATTAAAAATATTTTTAATATAACAAATATTACTAATACTGGAGCTGGCGGCGCAATTCATGGTTCTGGCAGCAGCATGCCAGTAAGCTGGGGTCGTAGTTTCTTTATTCAAATGACGCTTAATTTACAATCGAATTGAAAAATTTAACTCTTAACATATTTCTTTTTACCTTGGCGTTGGGCTTCATTTTCACTTCTTGCGAAAAAAAGGAAACGCCACTTACTCTCCCAGCCACAAAAGGAGAACTTAAAAATTATACCTTAAGGCTCGGAAGAGATTATACTACTCAATTGTATTTTACCATAGAAGATGGGAAGGTAAAAGGCAATGATTTTCAAATTTGGGATTTGGCATTTGATTGCAATGCCAATTGAAAACACATTTTAGTTAATGGTGGCAAAGA